>LJNA01000107.1 GCA_001304365.1 Syntrophobacter sp. DG_60
GCTTTCTTCTTCTACCTTTACCTCCTTTGCATTAGGAGAAACTTTGACTTGTATCTTCATCCTATAGCTCAATTATAAGTATTCCCTATTCCCAATTTTTGCAAAATATCCTTCAATTCTTTGTCTATCTTCCTTCATTCTTTCTTCAACCTGGGCTTGCCCAACATCTAAATAGGTCTCCACAAATTTATATCTTCCACCCTCTCAAAATTCATAATTTTTTATGTAATCATAAAAAAACAAAACCTTTTTGGAATCACTGGGATTAAATAAAAATTGCTCTACATCCTTAGCCAAGTCTTTAAGATTAACCTTACTACATTTGGCCAAAAGCTTATTTTTCAAATCTGCCATATCCTTAACTTTCAATTTTAATTGCAAATAATTAAGATTGGGCTTTGTCTTACCAGAGAGAAATGCGGCATCATAAAAGTCTCTGCCCATTGCACGCCTACGTTTGAAAACAGCATATATTTTCTGAGCCAATAAAATGTCCATTGGAACAACATTTATCCGCAAGAATACATCGAATTTATTAATAATGACCTTCTCTGGCGCATACCTAAATTCCTGTGGTTCTGTATCAAGTTGGATTAATAACTTTTCTTCTCTATGCTTAGAAAGCCCATTTTCAAAAAGGATATCTGGAATCCTCATATAACAGCGATATGCTCCTTTAAAGACATTTTTGATTTCTACTTTATACCCCTCTAAGTTTAACCTTTTCTGTATTAAATTTGCCAATTGCTCAAATTCTTCTTTCGTCAAACCAAGATTGTCAAAATCCAAATCTTCAGAGAATCTGGTATTCCCGTGTATAATATGAGTGGCTGTCCCACCCATAAAACATAACTTTTTGCCAAATTTTGAATCAAAAACAGCCTCTAAAATCTTATATTGCAGGTATTCACGCAAAAGATTTCTCTTGAAGGCCCTCAAATATTCAGGATAAAAAGATTCTATCTGTTCTATATCAAGCATTTTTTATAAATTCCAAAAAGGATTTTATTCTTTTAGTCAATGTCTTCTTGGCAAACTTGTCAAGAAACTTATAAACCCTTTCTTCATTAGCTTGTTTCAAAAATATATCCCTATTTATACGGAGACTGGCAAAGTCAGACTCCTTTCTTATATGTGGATTGAGATAAAAGTAATCCAGGATGGCCTTTTCTATACTGGCTATTTTAATGCACCTACTATCATAACCAACAAGGTCATAGCCAAAAAATAGGTCTGGCTTTATTGTCCTGTAGCTAAATTCCGCTATGGGGGTCTTAAAATTATAGGTTCGGCGAGTTGAGACAGAGGTTATGCCATATACACTTTCAGGGATTAAATGATAATAAGATAAGGCCATCTCAAAAGAAATATATGACGGCCTATATATCCTATTAGCGATCTCAAAAAGGAGATTCTCATTAATCTCTAAATCAGAAAAGATATAATAACCGCGGATAATTTTTTTTATATACCCCTTGTTCTGCCATTCATTTAATCTTCTTCTGTGAAAGTGGCTATCAACAATCTTAATATCTGTAAGGGAAAATACTGTAAAATCTTTTAAGCTTCTTCTTAATTCAAGATATTGCATTCTATTTCTCTAAAGTGTTATTTATAGCGCTTTTACGAAATAGAATAATATAATTTTATGGGAAGGGCAAGTCTTTTTATACTAGATTACTACATCCTTTAGCCAGCTTCTATTTTCTTTGTGCCAATTTAGTGTCCTCTTTATTCCTTCTTCCAGAGAGACCATTGGCTGCCAATCCAAGATCTCCTTGGCCTTTTTTATATCAGCACATGTGGCCTTTAGATCTGCCTTATGGAAGGGTTTGTAGACAATATTTGCCTTTTTTCCTAAATATTTTTCTATTAATTCTAAGGCATACCTTAATTCATTTGGATGATTATTTCCCAGATTGATTATCTCATAGCCTGTAGGTCTTAGTGCCTTGATAGTTCCATCAGCAATATCATCAATATAAGTAAAATCTCTGCTCTGTCTACCATCACCAAATATCTCTACAGATTTGCCTTCATCTATCCATTTAATAAATCTGAATATACTCATGTCTGGCCTTCCTGCAGGGCCATATACTGTAAAGTACCTAAGTATTGTAACATCTATTCCATATAGATAATGATATGCGTAACACATAGCCTCTGCTGCCTTTTTGCTGGCTGCATAAGGGGAAATAGGGGTATTTACAGGAAGGTCTTCTTTAAATGGCATGGGGGCACCCGCATAAATTGAAGAAGTAGAGGCCAGGATAAATTTTTTTATCCCAAATTGCCTGCAGCATTCAAGTAAATTTAGGGTCCCTATGGCATTTGTGCTCATATAGACAAATGGATTTTCTAAACTATACCTTACACCTGCCCTAGCTGCCAAATTCATTACCGCATCTATTTGGTTTTCTTCAAAGACTTTCCTTAAAACCTCTAATTTTTCAATATCTTCTTTATAAAACCTAAACCCATCTAATTTATTTAACTGATCTAGTCTATATTCCTTTAGCCTCACGTCATAGTAATCGTTCATATTGTCTATTCCAATAACCTTATATCCCCTCTTTAATGACTCTTCCACAGTTTTCCACTCTATAAAGCCTGCTGCCCCGGTCATCAGTATAGTCTTCACCCCTTGCCTCCTCTGCCCTAAATCGTTAAATAGATCGAATTAATTGTACAAACTCAATAAACCGCATACTCAACAAACCAGTTAGGCATAAGCTACTTCAGCCTCTTCAGGTTTTTTGACTTTAAAGCTTAAATTACCATCCTCTAATGCTACTCGAACATGACTTCCCTCCGCTATCTCACCAGAAATGACCTTTTTTGCCAAGGCTGTTTCTATCTTTTGTTGCAGATAGCGCCTCAGGGGCCTTGCCCCATAGACAGGATCATAGCTTTCTCTTGCAATGAAGCCCTTTGCCTCATCTGTAAGCTCAATTGTGATATCACGTTCTTTAAGCCTATTTTGAATATATTTCATCTGCAAACCTACCACCTTTTTAATTTCATCCAGTGTAAGTTGCTTAAAGAGCACAATCTCATCAACTCGGTTTAGAAATTCTGGACGGAATGTGTGCCTTAGCTCTCTCATTACCCGATCCTTTACCTCTGGCTCAATCTCCCCAGTTTCTCTTACCTCTTCTAATAAATAGTGGCTGCCAACATTAGATGTCATGATAATCACTGTGTTTTTAAAATCAACTGTCCTTCCATGGGAGTCTGTCAACCTCCCATCATCTAGAATTTGTAAAAGGATGTTAAATACATCTGTATGTGCCTTTTCGGTCTCATCTAATAATATCACACTATATGGCTTACGGCGGATGGCCTCAGTCAATTGTCCCCCTTCTTCATAGCCCACATAGCCAGGAGGAGCGCCAATAAGCCTTGAAACTGTATGTTTTTCCATATATTCAGACATATCTATCCTTACCATATTCTCTTCGGTATCAAATAATGCCTCGGCTAAGGTCTTTGCCAACTCTGTCTTTCCTACCCCTGTAGGGCCTAAAAAGATAAATGAACCAATAGGACGATTTGGGTCTTTTAGGCCGGCTCTTGCCCTAATTACTGCATCTACTACGGCCTTAACAGCTTCATCCTGCCCTACTACCCTCTGATGTAAAATATTATCTAATTTCAATAACTTCTCCCTTTCCCCCTCCATAAGCCTTGTCACAGGGATGCCTGTCCAGCGGGAGACAACCTCTGCAACCTCTTCCTCTGTCACCTCTTCGCGCAACAGTCTGCCAGTAGATTGTTTTTCTACCAGTCTCTTTTCTTCCTGTTTTAGTTCTTTTTCTAAGGCTGCTATTTTTCCATAGCGCAATTCTGCTGCCTTATTTAGGTCATATTCCCTTTCAGCCCTTTCAATCTCTTGCTTTACATGTTCTATCTCCTTCCTTACTTTTCTTAGACGTCCAATTACCTCCTTTTCTGCCTCCCACTGGGCCCTTAGGGCATCTGCCTTTGCCCTTAGATTTGAAAGCTCCCTTTGAATAACCATTAAGCGCTCCTGTGATGTCTTATCCTTTTCCTTTTTTAATGCCTCCTGCTCAATCTCAAGCTGCATTATGCGGCGGCTGACCTCATCTAGCTCAACGGGCAAGGAATCTATCTCTGTCCTAATCATAGCGGCTGCTTCATCTATTAAGTCAATGGCCTTATCAGGCAAAAATCTATCAGTGATATAGCGATGTGAAAGTATTGCTGCTGCAACAAGTGCACTATCTTTAATCCTTACACCATGATGTACCTCAAATTTTTCCTTTAGTCCCCTTAGAATAGAAATGGTATCTTCTACATTAGATTCATCTACCATCACTGGCTGAAAGCGGCGTTCAAGGGCCGGGTCCTTTTCAATATATTTTCTATATTCGTCTAAGGTAGTAGCACCAATGCAGTGTAGCTCACCCCTGGCAAGCATGGGCTTTAACATATTGCCTGCATCAATGGCCCCTTCTGCCCTTCCTGCACCTACGATGGTGTGAATCTCATCAATAAATAATATGATTCTTCCATCACTTGCCTGAATCTCCTTAAGCACTGCTTTTAGTCTCTCTTCAAACTCACCCCGATATTTGGCACCAGCCAATAATGAGGCCATATCTAACTGATAGATTGTCTTATCCTTTAAGCCCTCTGGGACATCTGCCCTTAATATCCTCTGGGCTAAACCCTCTACTATGGCCGTTTTTCCTACCCCAGCATCACCAATCAACACAGGGTTGTTTTTTGTGCGGCGAGAAAGGATTCGAATCACTCGCCTTATCTCTGTATCCCTCCCGATTACTGGATCCAGCCGCCCCTTTTTTGCCTCCTGTACTAAGTCCCTTCCATAGCGGGATAGTGCCTCATATGTCTCTTCTGGTGTGGGGCTTGTAATGCGCTGTCTACCACGTATGTCGGTTAATGTCTTTAAGAAACGGTCACGGGTAATATTAAACTCCTGAAAGATGCGCCCAACCGGTGTAGAAGTCCCTGCTTCAATTATAGCCAGAATAACATGTTCCACACTGGTATATTCGTCCTTTAGGTGTTTTGCCTCTTCTTGTGCCCTTACCAATATTTGATGCAGGCCTCCCGAAAGGTAAACCTTACCAATTTCCCCCAATGGCCCTTTCGTCTTTGGCCTTTTATTCAATTCGGCCTCTATCCCTTCCTTAAATGCATCTACTGATATATCCATTTTTTGAAAAAAACGGGGCAAGAGGCCGTCCTCTTGCTCAAGAAATGCAAGGACCAAGTGCTCTGTATCGATTTCTTGATGTCCATAACGAACAGCGATGTTTTGGGCCTCACTTAGTGCCTCTTGGGTCTTTTGTGTAAAACGGCTAATATCCATCTTTCCTCCAAAAAATATAATTTTTATTAAAAAATAATCA
>LJNA01000108.1 GCA_001304365.1 Syntrophobacter sp. DG_60
TTGCTTTTGCGTCAGGTATAGTTTTGTTCACTCCCTTTTGCATGTCCTTGAAATAGAACTTGGTCTTTTTTCCCTTAGAGGCATACTCAACAATCACCTTTTTAATCTCTTCTATCCCCATATCTTTACTCCTCCAATCTCTTTTTAATGAATTACTCTACCACATCCTATAAAAGATGTCAATGCTCTAGCTTGAGATTGCTTCAGCACTTCGTGCCTCGCAATGGCAGAGTGGACCCCTTCTCTAATACTAAAATTGCTTTGACGCAGTCCTGAATGCTTTTTTCATTGAAAATAATAAAAAAATTAGGCCACAGAGCTAATTCTTACCACAAGGTCAAAAAATAGTTAACTCCGTGGCCATTAAAAAAGCCCTCAACTTTTTTATCTGCTGTGGAATTAAATACCCCCTACGGCCTTAGACACCGCCCATGCAGCCTCTGTAAACTTAAACTGAGTAGTAGTCCTATAAGTATCGTAGGCCAGGCGGTAGTCATCAATCAAGTGCTCAGTAAAGGGAAGCTCGCACTTCTCAAAGAACCTTTCCCAGCCAATCCTCTCTGCCCAATCACCCAAGCGTTCATATTTTCTGGCATCTTTGGCGTAAGCTTCTACCATGCGTTTAATGGTGGCACTTACTTCTGGCCAGCGTGGTGGGTTACTAGGGAGAGCAGGGACCACTACCTTAGAAAACTTAGGAGGGCTCAGGCGGTTTGATATCTTTCCACCTGCCAAAAGCACTATACAGTCCCCTTCCTTGTCGGCCAGTGGGGTAGCCATGCACATGGTGTAACAGTTACCACAGAACATGCACCGCTCTTCTTTAACCTTTACAGTATTTACTTTTACCCCCTTAACCTCAGTCTTAGCTATAGTTATAGCACCTAGAGGGCAGGCCGCCACTACCAAGGGGAGCTCACACACCTTATCTATTACCTCATCATCGATTATGGGGGGCTTGCGATGATAACCCAGTATGGCAATATCAGAGCAGTGGACTGCACCACACATATTCAGACAGCAGGCCAGAGAGACCCTGAGCTTTGCTGGAAGTTTCATCTCGATAAAATATTCATAAAGCTCATCCATGACAGATTTTACCACGCCTGAGGCATCAATGGCCGGGGTATGGCAGTGGAGCCACCCCTGGGTATGGACAATATTGGTAATCCCTGCACCAGTTCCACCAACTGGAAATTTAAGGCTTCCTCCAACATGTTTCCTGCTTCCAACATCCTCTTTAAGGGCCTTTGCCTTCTCTTCACTGTCTACTAACCACTCAATGCAGTTTCTGGTAGTAAACCTCACACATCCATCACAGTATTTATCAGCAATATCACAGATCTCACGGACATGCTCTACAGTCATAAATCTGCAGCCACCTGCCCTTACTGTATACACCTTCTCTCCTGTCTCAGAGACATGTACCAGGACACCAGGCTCTAATATCTCATGATATAGCCACTTTCCGTAATTTCTTATTATTATGTCTGGAAACATCTCTCCATAATAGCGTGGGCCAACATCGGTAACCCTTCCTTGCATGGGCTTGTCTGGATTGTAGTGACCGAATTTTCCTAGAGACATAACACACCTCCTCGTTCTATTTTATCTTGGATGCTTCTTTCTAAACTCATTAATATCCCTATGCCATGCTCCGGGTACATCTTCCCTTTTCCAGAATACATATGGGTTAGAACGTGGCTCTCTGACCATCTGAGGCATAGGTGGAACCCCAATCATCTCCAAGAATTTTGGCAGGCTCCAACGCTGGATAAGCTCACCCAGCCTCTCACGGTTTTTCCCTTCTTCCATCCACCAGTCCCAAACCTTATCAACCAGGGCCTTAACATTATCATAGGGATATTCACTCTTCATAAATGGGATAGTCAAGGTAGACATCTGTGCACCTTCAAGTATTGGTGCCTTGGCCCCAAATAGGATGCTAAATCCAGTATCTGCACCAACCCTTAGCGCCCTGGGCATAACGTTTATACAGTGCATACACCTGGTACACTCTTTGTTATCAATCTTGAGGCCTCCGTCGTATTCCATACAAGCGGTGGGGCAGCGTTCAATTACCTCCTTTTGGATGTCAAATTTTCCCCAGTCCCTTCCAGCCATTGCACCTGCATTGGGCGCAAGCTCACCTGCTACATAGGCCTTAACTGCCTCCTGGTCAATTCTAATATCATCCTTCCAGGTGCCAATATAGGCCATACAAGAACGGGCAATAGCAGCCACACAACCATTGGGACAACCATCAAACTTAAACTTAAATTTATAAGGAAATGCTGGCCTGTGAAGCTCATCCTGATAGTGCATGGTAAGCTCATAGCACATCTCCTGGGTATCAAACATGGCAAATTCACACCTTGCCTTGCCTATACAACAGGAGGGTGTACGAAGATTTGAGCCAGAGCCTCCCAGATCCTGACCCATGTCATAGGTTAGGTCAAAAAACATGGGCTCTAGCTGGTCAGTAATAGTCCCTAAACAGACAATATCACCAGTGGAGCCATGTAGATTCATACATCCACTTCCCCGGTATTCCCAGATGTCACAGATTGACCTTAGCCACTCAGTGGTATAGAATTTGCTGGCAGGTTGGTTGATTCTTAGGGTATGGAAGGACCATACACCTGGAAACGTCTCCTGCTGATCATTATATCTTCCAATTACCCCTCCTCCATATCCAAATACACCCACAATGCCTCCGTGCTTCCAGTGGGTCTCCTTGTCTATGTAAGATAACTGAAGTGTACCCAAGAGGTCTTCCACACAGTCCTTGGCCATCATCATCTTATCATCTGGAAGTTTGCTTCTGTGGACTGCCTCCCTTATGGCATCAGAGACAAAGCTTGACCAGGGCCCCTTTTCCAGTTCTAGTACATCGGGGAGGTCATGCTTACACTTGAAGGCCTTAATGTCATCTTCTGTATAATTCTTAAGCTCCTCATCAGTATAAATTCTAATATCTTCGTATTTCACTTCTTCTTTTACACCTTTCTCCCTTGCCTTTTCCTTTGCCACCTCTCTAATACGGGGCATCATTTCATCAACCTTGGTTGGCATGTCTTACCTCCTTTCTAACCTTTTTAAATCCAAGATCTTTTAAAACCCTTAACTTACTTTCACCTCCTTCCTATGATTTTTTCTTTACTACTGTAAACTACTTTTATAAACTACTTTAAAAAATTTGTCAACGGAAAAAATGCCTATCTACACACTTTCATACCTCTCATAGATCATGGCCACTGTCCTGTACACCAGGTGAGCCAGTTTTGAAAAAGGTAGATAGGCAAAAAGATAGAATACAGATACTAAATGAGTAAAGTAAAACAAACAGGCCCAGCTTGGCACCTTTAGCATCCTAAAAATTTCAGTTAAGAAACCGGTAACTGCTAAAGCAAGCACTAATATAACCAAACTCCAATCAAAATATGTACTAGGGGTTTCTCTATCCCTAATTCTATCATAAAGAAGAATTAGGGAACCAAGAAGTAAGGCCATACCCGCGGCATTGGCTAACCATTTTACAGGATGCATTAGAGATAAAGGTTCTTCTATACCAGGCCAAACCCAAGTCCTAAAAAAGAGAATATTAGTAACAATAAACAAACCAACAAAACCCCATAATATAAGAAAGTGAAAATAAAATCTAATGTTTTTTTCCCCACATTTAAAAAATCTGTTATGAAGTAATATTTCTTTTATAGGAGGGATAATCATATTTAGCCACCCCCCTCGGGCCGCAATCTGTTCAGGAGTCAAATCTACTGTCTTTATATCATTCCAAAAATCACGAACACCAAAGAAGAAGGAAGCAACTATTAACATACTTAAACTAACAAATGTTAAATCAACTACCCATAATGATGAAGCAAACTTTGTAAGTTCTACTACTTCCTCTGCTTCGGGAATGTGAAAACCAGAAGTTATACCAATTAAAAATAAAAACCAAGCTACTGGAATAGCTAACAGGAGTGGAAGGTATTTTTTATCCTGAAGCCATTTTGCCAAAAATTTTGGTCTTGCATACTCAGAAATAGTATAAGCCCTTAATGATGCCATTACATCACCAGGCCTGGCACCCCTTGGACAATATATACTACAATCATTACAATAGTGACATAGCCATATATTTGGATCTTTAATTAATTTATCTTTTAATCCCCACTGGCCCCAGATCATTTCTCTACGCGGAAATGGTTTATCATCTGTAGATAAAGGGCACACTGTAGCACATGTGGCACATTGATAGCATACGTTTAAAGAAACCCCACCTAAGCCCCTAATCTGCTTTATAAAATTTACATCAGGTTCCAGTATCTCTGCCATCTCTCTTCCCTCCTGCCCCGTTGAGTAAGCTCTTTACTACTCTATGGGGCCTAAAATCCCTTAAATGGGTTAGGACCTATCTCTTTTATCTTTTCTATAAACTCATTAATCATTTTAGGAAGTTTGTGATAGTCTGTAATCATTACCTGCTCCATATGCACCCTCTCTGGCTCTAATGCCAGCCTTTGCAAGGTCTCTCCCACCTTACTCAATCTATATTGGGCCAGTTCACTTCCCCTAACAAAATGACATTGGTAATCGTCCCCTAACACACAACCTAACAAAAGGATGCCATCCATTCCTCTGGCTAAGGAATCACTAATAAAGACCAGGTTTAGTGAGCCCAGACAACGTACTGGAATAACCCTTATAGAGGCATCATATATAGTACGGTTAATTCCTGCCATATCAAGTGCTGGAATGGCATCGTTTTCACAGGCAAAGCATAGTATCCTAAACTTTGGTTCGTCTTCATAAGGCACATTAATGGCCTTAATCATAGAGGAAATAATGTCCACACTATAGTCCTTAAAGCCAATAATCCTCTCTGGACAGGCCCCCATACATATCCCGCACCTACGACAGCGAAATAGATTCGGCAGAGGGGTCCCCTTTTCATCCTCCTCTAAGGCACTAAATGGGCATTCTATGGTGCACCTCTTGCACTGAGTACACCTTATGAGGAGAAACTCTGGATAGCTCAAATCCATTGCCCTGGGATGAACAGCCCTGCCCCGAGACTCAAGCTCCATACATTGAATGGCCTTTAGTGCCGCCCCTGTAGCATCCGTAATAGTTTCATCCATATCCATAGGCTTCCTTACACAGCCTGCTATATAAATACCTGTCCTCCTTGATTCGTATGGGAAACAAATAAAGTTAGACTCTGGAAAATCACAAATTTTTGTCAAATTGCTGGCTGTAAGAAATGGCATTTCAGGCCCCTGCCTGTAATCAAGGTTGAGTATACCTTCCCAGGGCTGGGGGGT
>LJNA01000109.1 GCA_001304365.1 Syntrophobacter sp. DG_60
ATCATTACCCATACAGGCTTTATCCTAAACTATGTGCATGCTGACCAAGGCCATGTGATGGCCGGAGGAAGGCTTGGTTGTAGCGGAAATCCATATGAGATTTTCCGTTTTATTCAGAAAGAGGGTTATGATAAATGCATAGAATGTGCCTGCAAGTGGGAGGGAATAATAGATGAAGGAAAGGATTAAAGAGATAAGAGAAAAGGCAAAGCAGGCCACCAAAAAACCAGCTACCTATGGGACTGATATAGATATTGAGGCATTTGAGGCCAAAGCTAAAGAGTTACCATCTCTTGAAGATTTAACCTACTTACCTGATAAAGACAAGGAGAATATACTTAAGGCAGGAATTGATCCTACAGAAGAGCAGAGGGGGGGCTCCTTTTTGCAAATAGACCACTCGGTAGTCCATTATAGGGAAAGGAGGAAGGAGTAGAGATATTAAGTACCGCGGAGGCCTTTAAAAAATATGACTGGCTCCTAGATTACTGGTGGCAGGCGGTACCTGTAGATACAGATAAATATACAGCCAGAGTCGAGCTCCATCAGGAACACGGCTATTTTATCCGCGTCTTACCTGGGGTGAAAACTATCTATCCCCTTCAGGCTTGCCTCTATCTATCACAGGAGCATATAAGTCAGGATGTACACAACATCATTATCTGTGAAGAAGGCTCTGAGCTTCATATTATTACCGGTTGCGCTACCTCCCATCGGGTGATTAGTGGGCTACATTTGGGGGTTTCTGAATTCTATATAAAGAAGGGTGCCACTTGTACTTTTACCATGATCCACAATTGGGCAGAAGAGATGCGGGTGCGTCCAAGGACAGGAATTATGGTTGAAGAAGGCGGGACCTTTATCTCTAATTATTTGTGTTTAAAACCAGTAAAAGATTTGCAGATGTATCCCACTGCCTACCTAGGACCCAACGCCACAGCTCGTTTTAGCTCGGTATTGGTGGCCTCCCCAGATTCTATTATGGATGTAGGGTCCCGTGTTTTTCTAAGGGGGGAAGGAAGCAGGGCTGAGGTCATCTCTAGGGCCATTACCACCGGTGGAAAAATCATTGCCCGGGGATATTTAATAGGGGAATCCCCCAATATAAAAGCCCACTTAGAATGTAAAGGGCTTATGCTTTCTGAAAAGGGCATTATCCATGCCATTCCAGAATTAGAGGGTCGGGTATCCGGGGTGGAGATGTCCCATGAAGCAGCCGTAGGGAAAATCGCCCAGGAACAAATAGAGTATCTTATGGCCCGAGGGCTAAGTGAAGAAGAAGCCACCGCCCTTATTGTTCGAGGTTTTTTAAGGGTAGACATTGAAGGACTCCCGGCCGAACTCAAGGCGGAACTAGATAAGGCCATCGAGGCCACAGAAAAGGATGTGTTTTGATCATCAACTTTAAAAAAGAGGCATGCAACTGTAAGAACAAAGACTTTAACTTAAGCCACAGATTTACACAGAATGACACAGATCATCAGGATTTATATATAAAAATATTTTCTACGGGTATCGGCGAAAACCTGCCCGTCATCACTACGCTCAGGCGTTAGCAGGCGGGTCTGTGGCAAATTTTATAATTTCCTGAACATGGCCAAAGATTTTTGAGAAATGAGGCATGGGTAAGATGGCAGGCAAATCTATCTTTCTTAGGGACACTAGGGAAAAGTTAACAGAATCTTTTAAGATATTAAAAAGAAAAATTGCCTTAGATGTATTCACCAAAAAAGGTGTAAATGATAAATTCAATGATTTGGCTATCCAAATAAGCAAAGAATTGGCTGAACTAACAGATAAGATTGAGACCAGGCTGCATGACATAGGCGGTAAGGCATCAGAGCAGTATAAGGTTAGCCGCTCTCCCACCATCCTTATTGATCCTGAAAACTATCAGATAAGCTATACAGGAGCACCAGCGGGGGAGGAAATGCGCTCCTTTATCCAATCTATTATTATGGCTTCTACAGATAACAGCTCTCTCTCTAAATCCTCAAAGGAAAGGTTAGCTGCTCTCAAAGAAAAAAGGCATATCCAGGTATTTGTAACCCCCACTTGTCCTTATTGTCCCCAACAGGCCCTTTATGCCATTGCTGCTGCCATAGAGAAAAAAGACATGATTTCAGCAGAGGTTGTAGAAACATTTGAAAATCAGGATCTCGCCCAAAAGTACAATGTGGCTTCTGTACCCCAAACCATGATTGATGGCAAGGTGACAGGTATAGGGCTCCAGTCAGAAGACAAATTTATATCGGAGCTATTAGGTTTTCCGCCTGAAGAAGTTGCTATAAAAAAGGAAGCCAAAGAAATAACAGAGGTAGATGTAGTCATCATTGGGGCAGGCCCAGCGGGTCTGACTGCGGCTATCTATGCCGAAAGGGGTGGTCTAAAAAGTGTGGTATTAGAAAAGGCCAATATTGGTGGGCAAGTAGCTATTACTCCCATAGTAGAAAATTATCCAGGATTTACCAGAATCCCAGGTAAGGCCCTCATGGAAATGATTGCCCAACATGCTATGAAGTATACCTCTATTCGTCAGGGGGAAGAGGTTCTTGAAATCAAACTCCATCACCCCTTTGAGGTTATCACCGCCAAGGGTAAATATTTGACCAAGGCAGTTATCCTAGCGACAGGTGCCGTCCATAGACGGTTAGATGTACCGGGAGAACAAAGATTATTTGGCCGGGGAGTAAGTTATTGTACTACTTGTGATGGATATTTTTATAAGGGGAAAAAGGTAATTATGGTAGGGGGTGGAAATAGTGCAGTTGCAGAAGCCCTTCATTTAGATAGCCTTGGGGTTCAGGTGACATTGGTGCACAGAAGGGATAGTTTAAGAGCAGAAGCAAGGCTTCAGGAGAGTCTTTTTAATAGAAAGATACCTGTACTTTGGAATTCCAGGGTAAAGGAAATCATGGGGGAAAAGGTAGTTACGACAGTGAAAATAGAAAATATTAAAGAAGAGACCACCAAAGAATACCCAGTGGATGGAGTCTTTGTCTCTATTGGTTATGAACCCTCAAATCTATTGGCAAAAAAGTTAGATATAGAATTGGATGAAAATGGTTATATAAAAGTAGACAGGCACCAAAGGGCAAATATACCTGGTATATACGCAGCCGGTGATATCACGGGAGGGGTTAAACAAATTGTTACCGCGGTAGGTGAAGGGGCCACCGCTGCCTTGGCTACCTTTGAAGATATTTCTTCCCCGTACTGGAAGACTTAAACTTAAAAGAAGAAAAACATGCTCTATGATTTAATAATAGTGGGTGCTGGCCCGGCTGGACTTTCTGCCTCCCTCACTGCCTGCTATCTAAAGCTCAAACACATTGTCCTAGAGGCAAGTATAGCAGGTGGGGCCTTAAGGCGAAGATACCCCTATAAGAAGGTTGACTCGGTCTTAGGATTTAAAGGAGCCAAAGGAAGGGAAGTAGCGGAAAGATTTGTTGGACACGTTAAATCCGAAGGTGGCTTAATTATAGAGAATGAAGAGGTAAAAGATATTAAAAAAGATGGGAAAAAGAAAATATTTGAGGTAATTACTGGTAAAAGCAGATATAAGACCAAGACAGTTTTAATAACTATAGGCATTACAGGGTGTCCAAGAAAGCTGGGTATACCCGGGGAAGATACATCTACTTGTGTAGATTATTGCCTCATAAATCCCACAGATTACCAAGGAAAAAAGGTGCTTGTCATTGGAGGAGGTGATTCTGCCTTGGAGGCAGCCGTCATGTTAGATGGGGTTTGTAACAAAGTCTATATTGCCCACAGAAAGGATAGATTTAGGGCCACCGAGAAAAATCAGGAAAGACTAAAGGAGTCTAATGTAGAAGTGCTATGGAATACCGAATTAAAAGAGATCGAAGAAACAGAGGATAAAAAGAGGGCCATCCTCTTTAATAATAAGACAAATAAAGAAATTTCTCTGCAAGTGGGTCATGTCTTCATATTTTGTGGTTCCGCCTTAAAAGTGGAGTTCTTAAAAAATCTTGGTTTGGAGATAGAGAAAAACAGGTTTAAGGTAAAAGATGATATGTCAACCGAGATAGAAGGTCTATATGCGGCTGGAGACATCACCGGTAGACTGAGGAGGATCCCACAGGCCATCGGGGAGGGGCACCTGGCCGTCTATTCCATTTACAAGTACCTTAAAAGGCCTTATTGGGCTTAGACAGAGTTGTTTTTTACGCTAGTTTAGGCATATGGGCACGTATTCCTTGATTTCTAGTTACCCAAGATAAACTCTGTAATAAATAGATTCTCTTGTTTTTCCTTTGCTAAGGTAGAGCGGTCGCCTTCATAGCCATGGCCTGGCCAGATAATGGTTTCGTCAGGTAAAGGCAAGATCTTTTCCTTTATAGAGTCTAAAAGTTGTTCAAAGGAACCACCTGGCAGATCAGTTCTCCCTACTGCCCCAACAAATAATGTATCCCCGGTAAATAGGTTCCCATTTATGTAAACACAAATGCTACCAGGTGTATGACCAGGTGTATGAATGATATTAATTTTTAATGTACCCATTTCCAATATATCTTTATCTTTTACCAGTATATCTGCCTCTGGTAAACAAAAGAGCCCTAAGGTTCTAAATACATCCTTTGCTTCTTCAGTCTGAAAAAAAGCTACATCTGCCTCATGCAAAACGATCTTAGCACCAGTTAGGATCTTCATCTCTTTATTGCCTGCGATATGGTCTGGATGAGCATGAGTATTCACAATATATTTTATTTTCACCCCATTATTTTTAATTTTATTCATAATTTTTGGGATCTCAGCGGCTGGGTCAATTATTATCCCTTCCTTTGTATCAGGACAAGCAATAAGGTAGGAAAATATTTCTAATTCTCCTAATCTTACAGGAATCTGCTCAATAATCATCAAGAAATCCCTTTTAATTTAATAATCAACCTTTCGATATCTTCTATTGCGATTTCTATTGCTTCCCGATTCATTTGATTTTCATAGAAATTACGATGCAAACTATTTGCTGTGTGAAAAAATCTGAGAATGTCCTTGTCTCTACTTTCTTTTGAAAGTTTACTGACAAAATCCCACAGACTGCCATGCCTCTCTAACTTTAATCCCCTTTTGGCCGCTACCGCTTTAACTGCCAATGCAGTGACACCCCACAGCTTTTCAGACGCTTGCACCAAGTCTCCTTTACTTAAAAATTCCTTTGCCTCTTTAAAATATTTATCACTCAAGGCTTGATAATGTTCCAAAAGGTCTTCAGGGTCTAATTCTTCTCCCAATCCTTTGAATAATATTTCAATAGCGAGTTCTTCTGGTAGCGAATCAATTTCCTCTGCTTTGTCCCTGAGTTTTTTACCAAGCTTTTGGGGCAAGATAATAGAAGTAATTTCCATAACTAATTTATAGATTGAACGCAGCTTTTTGTCAACAAAGATGGGTATATGACAATACCATTTATATTGACAAGGCACTGAATTTTTCCTACCAAAATGATATGAAATATTTAGAGGCACTATTCCCCCATTTGCCATTTCCTGATGGATACACATTAAAAGGGCCTGCAGAAGGTTTACATAACATAAGGCTAGTAATTCAATATAAAGGCACTGCCTATGCAGGGTGGCAGCGTCAGAAGGGTGGCATTACTACAATTC
>LJNA01000110.1 GCA_001304365.1 Syntrophobacter sp. DG_60
TTCCCAAATCATGGATTAACCTCCATTAAGTAAAGGCGACATTTCATATAACTCGTTTACATCGTCACTTAGTGCGGATATACTCCCATTTTTGGGGTGATATCAGCACCTGTTGCGGATATTCTCATTATCTAAGAATCGCCATAATCCTTAAAATTTTTAAATAATCCATTTTGTGCCAAAACGTTAAGTGCTTACTCTTGAATTTAACGATTTAACCAATTTTTGATTTGACTATTATACGGTTTGACTATTCAACGATTTAACAGAGAGTGCCTTACTTTTCAGGACCAGGGACCTCAAGGGTAGAACAGGTCCCGGAAGGGCATTCTCTATTGGTTATTTTTGTCCTTTCACTTCTGTCTGCTGTAAAGCTTATCTTGCTCATAACTCGCTCAATCTCAAAAGACCCACATTTTGGGCACTTTACCTCTACCGAATCATCCTTTTTGAGTGCCAGGAGTTCAAAAATGTTGTGGCAACGCTGGCAACGAAATTCATATATGGGCATAGTGGTCTCCTTTTTAATGCTTTTTCTCAGAAGATATTACAGCAAATAATAAATTTAGTCAACAAGGCGATTGAACGCTTGGGTCTTCTGTGCTAAAGTTAACAAAATCGGTTTAAGGAGAAAAAAATGAGACGGGGACCAGTGGTATACCCACCTGAATGCCCATTCTGTAGGCGGCTAATAGATAGGCCAAAAGAACTAAAAACTAAAAAACCCCTTGAATTTCCTTTAGGTGCCTGTGAGTGCGGGGCCGTTTATGCCTTTGATGTCACAGGACATAACCTAGGGGCTGCCTATCTGGAGGCCTTGGTATTTGCCTGTAATAATGATTGGGATTTGGCCTTTCAGCTCTCTGAAGAGGATTATCAAGATGCACGTATTGAACACTATGATGAAATAAGTCATCAAGTGGTTCCAGGAGGGTCCTTTGAAGGGAGGCGGGTATGGGGAGTACTTTTTTTTATTAAGCTTCATGGAGATATTTGGGAAGCTACTCAAGAGGGAGTAGAGGCCAAACTAACTGAGGCCATCCCTACACATTTATCTCAAAGAGTTCGATCTAGCGCCTTCTCTAAGAAAGGGGTTAAAGGGTTAGTAGAAGAGAATAAACCTGATGAATTGATAGCTATAGCAGAACAGGACACAAGAGTTATTACAGTTTTGCAGAAGCTGCTATATTCAGCAGATGAAACCATACGATGGAGAACCATAAAAATATTGGGTATGGTAACAAAGAGACTTGCAGACAAAATGCCTACTGTTATAAGTAAATTGTTACAGCGCTTGCTTTATGCAAGTACCGACTCTGCTGCTAGCAGTTGGGGGGCACTTGAGGCCACTGGTGAGATAATAAGTAATAGGCCTGACCTATTTGGGGAATTCAGCCAGCCATTACTATCATTTTTGCAAGACAAGGGAAGGAAAAAGGAGATTATTTGGGCTGTTGGGGAAATTGCAGGAAAGAAACCAGAGCTAGTCAGACGTGCCTTTCCTCATCTTATCTCATTTCTCAACGACCCTGATGCAACAGTAAGGGGATATGCTGCCTGGTCCCTTGGCCAATTAGGGGATAAGGGAGCAAAGGATGGATTGAATAACATTAAAAAAGATAAACATCAAATTACCATATATGAAGATGGGAAAATAAGCAAAAAGACAGTAGGCCAAATAGCCACAGAAGCCATAGAAAAAATTAGTAAATAGTAACAACAAAGACTTGATTTAAGCCACAGAATGGCACAGATAAACACGGATTGTCAGGATTTTAAATATAAAAAATATTTTCTTCAGGCATCGGCGAAAATCTGTGGCAAATTTTATAATTTCCTGTACATCAAGAAAAATAGATTTTTGCTATCACCATTCACCATTAACTATTTACATTTATATTAATGTGTGAACCTCAAGTTAAATATCTGGTTTCGTCACCATATGGTGATATTATAATGGATGAAGCCAGATGGCAAATGCCCCTTCTCTATAACCCAAATTTCACTTATGGTCACTATCTTGAGGCCATAAAGGCCTTTATCTCAAAGGGTGGTTATAGACCATTTATAGAGGCAGTAAATGAGGGATTGAAAAATACTATTAGCTTAAGCGATATTGATGAAATTTTAATTCGGACAGAAAAACATGGTGCTTTATACCATTTGGCCAGTATAGAGGTAACTGTCAAGGGGCAATCAAAAAAGTTTGCAGTAAATGTAGCTATTTCAAGAAGAGGAAAAGACTGGTTAAATCATGAATTTTTTGTATTAAAACAGTTAAATAATAGATTTGATTTTTCATACTTACCAAGTGTGTACTTTTTGGGTGAGGTAAAATCCATGCTAATGTTTCTAGCAGAATGGTTTGAAGGCTATTATGAATTTCATATTTCAAAGGATAAACATGGAAGGCAAAAGACTGTCCTGTGGGATTTTAACCATGGTTATAAGTCTTTATCTAATGAACAAGCCAAGGAGATATATAAACAAGCATCAAACATCCTTACCATTTACTATGATACCTGCGAATTTAAACAAATTTTCCCTTGGCACCATGCAGCAGGTGATTTTGTAGTGAAGATAGCTAAGGGAAGTATAGATGTTAAACTTATAACAGCAAGAAGATACCAATCCATGATAGTCTTTTTAGAGGAAGGTAATATAAATCCTTTGATGGCACTGATCTATTTCTTCTTAAATTTATCCGTTGGGATGCGTTTGGACAGATTTAATGGCATTGGGGATGTGGCATGGGCCAGTGATTTTTGTGTTGATGGTGTTGTAGAAGGCTTTTTTGAGGCTCTTAGATCAAAAGAGCATACAGGAAAATATAATATTGGTACCATAAAAGAATTTATCTCACTGTTAAAACATTTTGGGAAAGATGATTTAGAATTAATGTTAAATTCTTTAATGGATATATACAAAAATAGTCCTGAAATAGATATAATAACAGGTAATCTAAAAAGACATGCTGATAAATTATATTCTGTTATTCAAACTCTTCCTTTATAAGATTTGTTAAAGATGTCTTTATGGTCTTAGAAACTGATATTAAAAGGGTAGCCTTTCCTAAATTTTGGCATCTAGCCTGTTGTAAAAGTTGTTTGGAAAGTGAGTAAAGCTCCTTATATACTTTATCAAGGTCAAATGTAGGATATGCTATCCCTTTTTGAAACCCGGTTTTCCCGCAAACAGAGGCCTTTCCATTTATAGAGGTAGGAATGCCGTACAATCTGCAAGTAATAGGCCTATGCTCATAGAGGATGCATTCATCCTTATCATCTAGCAAGGGGCATCTTGCCCTCTGTTTCCCCAATCCATATATTTGCATCTTTGGATCATCGGGAAATGTTTCATTAAGCTTATCTTTAACTTGCAGCATCTTAGCATCTGCCTTTTCTGACCTTATAATGGCCTCTCTTCTTTCTTTCCTATTTAGATTGTTAAAGAAATGATTTAAAAAGATTGCTTCAATAAGAAATAGTCCAAAGATGGCATAACAACAGTCACAACAATGAATTCTGCAAGGGATAAGGTGGCCATATTCCCCTTCCATCTTTTTAAATGCCTTATCGGCCTTATCAACTAATGTCTTATATTCTGCAAATAAATCAGGAAAGATCATATCATCCCTTAACGATGGGATTCTAATCCCTTTAAAAGTTCAGGATGAACCTTAAAACCAAGTTCTATTGCCTTATCACAGTGCTCAATGGCCTTTTTGTATTCTCCTTTTAAATAATAGGCATAAGCCAAATTATTATGGCCAAGTCCAAAACTTGGTGCCATCTCTAAAAGTTTTTTATTAGTTTCAATACTTTTTTCTATATCTCCCTTTTGAAGATAGGCGTTGGCAAGATTACAATATGCTTGGACAATTCTTGGATTAAGTTCTATTGCCTTTTTTAATGCATCTATGGCCTCATCTGTTTTTCCAAGCTCTAAATAGGCAAAACCCAAATTTGCATAACCCCTGGCATATCTTGGCTCTATCTCTACAGCCATTAAGTTTGCCTTAACAACATCTTCCAGATTTCCCAGTTTAAAATGTATATAGCCTAAATTAACATAGGCTTCAAACATACGACCACTGTTTCCTATAGCCTCTTGGAATTCATCTATAGCTTCATTCCATTTGCCCTGCTTCATAAGGACCACTCCCAGGTTATAGTGCGCATTGGCACATTCTGGGTTCTCTGCAATGATCCTTTTTACTTTATAAGTAAACTCATCAAGTGTCATTGGTTCTTTCTTTTCCATAATCTTCTCCTTTTACCATAGATTCTATCTGTACGTCAAGAAAGGCATCAAACCTTTCTAAATATTCTTCCACTGAAAGATTTTTTTCAATGGCAAGCTTAGCCATAAGTTCTGTGAGACGAACATTATTTCTATCATAAATTTTATTTAAAGCCTTTTCTGCTTCATCCCACTTTTTTAGATCAAATAAAGATTTTGCCCGAATCAATTCTATATTATCACCCACCCCTTGCACTGATTTAAGTATATCCAGTGCCTTCTGTGGCAAGCCATTTATATAAAATATGTGGGCTACATGACCTAATATTATAGGATTTTCAGGAAGATTATTAATCAAGGCCAAACCCCTTTCAATAAAGCCCAGTTTTAAATAAAAGTTTATAAGGTTTAAATAGTCAGCTAGGTCTTCACTGAGTGCACGTAATGCAGTATTTTTAAGTACCATATAATAAAGATTCTCATTGGATTCCCTAAGTACTTCGGCCTCTGAAAACCAATATATATTCTTGGGTGCTTCTGCTAGATCCTCAATCCTTTCTATAATTACAGGCACCATTGCCTGACGCAACATTACCTGGAATCTAACCTCTCTTCCTGCCAATGAGGGTTCATTATAATCTTTGGGAAAAGAAACAGGGAACTCACTCCAGTGTCCAGGGCGTAATCCTTTAATGCCTTCTTCAAAATCTGGAAGTAGCTCCCCACTTCCCAAGATTGCAACTTGATACCTTCCACAGGTAGAAGGCACCATCTTCCCACCCAAGAATCCCTGGCAGTCATAAATAACCTTATCTCCAAGGCGCGCTTCCCCGCGCTTTTTTTTAAAGGCTGTAAAGGGAGAAGAAATCATCTCCTTTGTTAGGGCGTGATGTGGGAAATCCATTTTTAGGACCTTTAGGCACTCCAAGGCTGCTTCATGCTCTTCAAGGGTCAGGTAGATACGGGCAAGTAGATAATGCGATAGTGGTTGGCTAGC
>LJNA01000111.1 GCA_001304365.1 Syntrophobacter sp. DG_60
TGAGCTTCCAGGAACTTTCAGTAACATGCCGGCAATCCTTGTTGATTCAGGTGTCCTTGGTCAGCTTGGAAATCCCGTTGGTGAGCTGAAAAATATAAAGGATGAGCAAGCCCAGCCAACAGGTATATTAGATGAGTTTATACCCAGGGTTAGGCTTGGCTTAATGACAATGAACTACTACGGCAGTAGCTATGAGCTTGATAGCGATACCGCCGCCAAATATTATTATCAATACTCTGATAAGGATGGAGGGAATATACCTTCACCTATATCAGATAACAATACAGGTATAATAAATGCCATCAATGATATGGAAGCATATAGCTGGACACCATTTGCAGAGGCCTTTTATGAAGCAACAAGGTATTTCAGGGGCATGGCCTCTGGTTATGATAGTGGCGTTAATTATACCAGCCCTATAGACTACTGGTGCCGGAAAAACTGTGTAATATTGCTTTCAGATGGTAGTTCCACAGAAGACCAAAATATACCGGGGACATATTTTTCAGGTACAGGTGCTACTGTAACTGATAGTTCATTTAATGTTTCTGACTGGGTTACTGAGAGTGAGCACCAAACAGAATTAAACTATTATGGGACCAACTATGCTAAAGGGGTAGCACACTGGGCTTATGTAAGTGACCTGATTGAGGATAGCACATTAGAGCAAAAACAAAATATAACTTTTTATATCATTTCCGCTCTGGGCAGCCCAGGGAGTAACGAATTGTTAAAGGATATAGCCAAATATGGGGGCTTTGAAGATAAAAATAATAACAATGAGCCAGATCTTCGGGAAGAATGGGACAAAGATGAGGATGGTTATCCAGACAACTATTATGAAGCTCAAGAAGGAAAGGAGTTAGAAGAAAAAATAACCAAAGCAGTCTATAACATCCTCAAGCGTGCCTCTTCCGGTACAGCAGTATCTACACTCTCCACCTCTACAAGAGGAAGTGGCCTTTTTTGTCAGGCTCATTTCTTCCCATTATTCATATCTGAAAACAATGAAGAAGTCTCCTGGATAGGGAACTTGAGAGGTTTTTGGGTGGATAGTGAAGGGCAAATTAGAGAAGATACGACAGAAGATAAAAAATTGATTTTAGATGAGGACAAAGTAATGAAATATTTCTTTGATGAATCTGAAGGAGAGACAAAGATTCATTTATATAGTTCAGACGCAACTGGTAAAGTAGAATTTCCATGTAGTCCAGATGAAACAAAAGCATTACTCGATTCAAAGGCTATTTGGGCTACCGGTAAAAAACTTTGGGAAATGAGTGCTAGTAATAGAGTCATCAAAACATCAATAGATGGTTCATCATTGACTGATTTTATTACTGGGAATGCCTCTAGTTTAGAAAGCTATCTTAGGGCTTATGACCAAACCGATGCAGAAAATATTATAAATTATGTAAGAGGTATAGATGCTGATGTATGTCTAGATAGCGATGCAGGCACCTGCAATAGCACAGGGCACAGGAGCAGGGAGTTGACTATAGGTACAGGTGCACATATCTGGAAACTAGGGGATATTGTTTACTCCACTCCCAGAATTTTATCCCATTTTCCTTTAGGGGCTTATAATATTCGATACGGGGATACAACCTATACAGAATTCATAAAAGAAAAGGTTTACGATCCTACTGCTACTGAGCCTATAAAACGTGAAGATTATCTCTTTGTTGGTGCCAATGATGGAATGCTCCACTGCTTTTATCTAGGGAAAGTTAAAGAAAAGAGGAATGAAACTAATCCTGGTTTAAGGGCAGAAGTAGAAGGAACAGATATTGGTAAAGAAAAATGGGCCTATGTCCCTATGAATATACTTCCTTATTTAAAATATCTGGCCTATCCTGATTATTGCCATATCTATTATGTAGACCAAAGGTCAATGCTTATAGGTGCCAGTATTGGTGGCAGTGCTACAGGCACCAAAACAAAAGATAGCTGGCGCACCGTCCTTATTGGTGAATTGAGGTTTGGTGGTAGCCCTAATCCGCCGAGTGATGCACCATGCATAAAGGAAGGTAATGTTGTTGATTGCTCTACAGAGGGTGCAAAAAGAGTGGGATTGTCTTCTATCTTTGCCCTGGACATTACCAATCCAGAAAGCCCAAGCTTACTGTGGGAATTTTCAGACCCTGATTTGGGTTTTACCACTTCTTACCCAGCAATTGCAAGAGTTGGTGGTGAAGATACAAACGGTAATTGGTATATTGTCCTGGGTTCGGGGCCAACAGATTATGATGGGGATGTACCGCCAAGCACAGGCTATATTTATGTAATTAATTTGAAAACCGGGAGTTTAGAAGGTAAATTAACAGTGCCAGTAGGCACAGGAAATACTGCCTACGTCGGTGATTGCATCGCCGTTGACCCGGATAATGACTACACAGTAGAAGCCATTTATTGTGGCACAGTAGAGAAGCAGGAAACCGGCACATTTACAGGAAAGATGCTGAGGATTTTGACAAAGGAAAATACTGACCCTCATTACTGGGAAGTAACCACCCTTTTTAACGCAGGTGCCCCCATAACCGCTTCACCTGATTTTGCCCTTGATGATGGGGGTAAGCTATGGTGCCCTTTTGGCACAGGAAAATATTTTGGTCAGAGCGATAAGACAGACCCATCCCAGAATTACATTTACGGGATAAGAGATACATGTTGGGTTCCCAATGATAAGGCCTATAGTTCCTCTTGTTCTACCATAGCTGCAGATGAGATTTTTAACGCTACAGGGGTTACTGTAACAGCTACAGAAAGAGATTTTATCTGTATGTGTGAAGGGGGTGAGGTGGATAAGGAAGGTAGTTCCTGTCCATCTGGAAGTGATAAGGTAGTAACCGAGGTTACAAGTTTGACTGTGAGCGGATGTGGTGGTTATTCTGATTGGGAGGGATGTGTTGAATATATCAATGCTAATTACAAAGGTTGGAAGATAGCATTATCTACCTCAAGCCCTGCTGAACGGGTAATTTCTAAGTCTGCAGTAGCAGGAGAACTAGCCCTGTTTACTAGCTTTACTCCTGACACAGATATCTGTGGCTTTGGTGGAGATAGTTATTTATACTCACTTTATTATAAGGCAGGCATACCTTATAAAGAGCCTGCCATCTTGCTTGATACAGCGTTTAAAGATTATCAGATTCAATCCCATGTTCACATTGGTAAGGGTGCGCCACCCATAGGAGAGGCCATTTTCAGCAAGCAAGTGGGCGGTGAGCTTAAAACTTACATCCAACTCTCTACAGGAGAGGTGGTAGAAATAAAGCAAAAACCTGTATTTTTACTAAATAAAGTTCAATTCTGGATAGAAGAATAGATAATTATAGCAATCTGGTAAGCTTTGGATGATGTGGTAGAGATTTAATTACCTCACCTGCTAAATCGATTACCTCACTACAGACATCTATTAGAACGCTATCGCTAGTAGCCACTAGACCCAAATATTTTGTTAAACGCCTTTCAGGTACTGAAACTGCCTGGGCAGTGCCTTCAAATTTATATTTTCTTAATAGGTCACGAATTAATCCAGCGAGCTGGCCACTTTTAGATAAAGGGGCGTCCAGATACCAAGCCACTTTGGCAGGTGGATGATGTTTTAATAATTCAAATATTAGATTTAGGGCATCTGTGGTAAAATGAGAAGGGCGATAACTCTTAGAGACGGCAGAAATGTCTCTGATAAATCCATCATCTGAAAGAATTAAAGGTTTATTTTTTAGTGCACTCTCTATAGTAATCAGTACATTGTGTCCATCTATACCTAAGGAGTAGTCTCTTAGTTGGAATAACCCCCTTTTCTTATTTTTTCTTGTCTTCGCCTCTGATTCACTGCATACCCCACGCTGAAGGAGCATCCTTTTATCTTTACTTAATTGATAATGATTTCCTACAAGTTCTATGGCTGAATTTAAGGGATAGCCATGGGAAAGGAGATACCTTAAATCCTGTGCAACTTTATGAAAAGAGTTCAATTTATATATTTCTAGCAGAGGAAAAGGCATTTTGCAATTACAGTTTTGTAAGTAATCATTGCATTAGTTTAAATAGTCTGATATTTGATTTTTACATGGATGAATTAAGGGAGGCAGCTCAACTAATAAAATCTTCCAATTATACCATTGCCTTAACAGGGGCAGGCATATCTGCAGAAAGTGGAATCCCTACATTCCGTGGCTATCAGGGCCTTTGGCAGAAATATGACCCTTTGGAATATGCCCATATTGAAAGCTTTATTAAAAGTCCAGAAAAAGTATGGAAAATGATGTATGAATTGGATGGAATAATTGAAAGGGCAAGACCAAATCCAGCCCATTTTGCCTTATCAGAATTAGAAAAGAAGGGTTATATAAAAGCTATCGTTACTCAAAATATAGACAATCTACACCAAACTGCGGGCAGTGAAAAGGTAATAGAGTTTCATGGAAATGCAAAAAGACTGGTATGCCTAGAGTGTAAAAAAATATATCAAAGAGAAGAAATAGACACATCTGTCTTGGTTCCAAGATGTAAATGCCATGGTCTGTTAAAACCAGATGTGGTATTCTTTGGAGAGCCTATTCCTAAAGAGGCCCTAGATTCAGCTAATCAAGAGGTGAATGCCTGCGATTTGATGTTAATAATTGGAACTTCTGCCGAAGTGACCCCAGCAAATATCTTGCCATGGGAGGCAAAGAGGTTAGGGGCAAAGATTATAGAAGTAAATCTAGAACACACAAGTCTTACAGATGAGATTACAGATATCTTCTTAGAAGGTTCTGCCAGTCAGATATTGACAGCGCTACTTAAGGAAATATAGCTTGTTAGGATTGGGATTAACAAAAACAAGACTTTCTGGTAGCCTCTTAGACATTTTTTTTCAATATTAATCCAAGTCCCCCACTATTTTTAAAAATCTCTCCACCAATTTGGGGTCAAATTGGGTACCTGCACATCTTTTAAGCTCCTTTATAGCTTCCTCTTTTGACCTAGCCTTTTTATAAGGACGTTCACTTTGTATTGTATTATAGGCATCTACAATGGAAATTATCCTGGCTAATATAGGGATCTCTTCCCCTTTTAATTCATTGGGGTATCCTTTTCCATTCCACCACTCATGGTGGAATAGTATATCTTCAGCAATAGGGACTAATTCTGGGATATTCCCTGCTATACGGTA
>LJNA01000112.1 GCA_001304365.1 Syntrophobacter sp. DG_60
TAAGGTCATATCCACTTGTTGAACCTACATTCCAGGCCCCTGTCCTTACTTCAGCTCTTCCCTTAGGGAGATACTTTTCCAAGAATTCAGAGATGGTAATGGGCTCAATGCCCATGGCCTGCCTTTTTACTTGCTCCATATAAGGGGAGAAGAAGTGCCCAAAAAATCCGGCTTCTTCATCCATATTTCTAAACCATCCGCCATTTTCCCCATCTGTCCAAGTTGTTACCAAGCGAGGCAAATCTGAGTGGGGAGAGCTACCTACTTTATGAGAGACCTCATTTTTAAACCAATGGGGATCCAATCCACTCTCTTGTGCATTGGAAAGGTCTCTGTCCCTGGGTACGACAAAGATCTCTTCCCCGTTAAAAGAAGCAATATAAGGCATATAAATATCTTTTTGCCCTTTGGGAAATACATGAACTCCATCTACAATTACATACTGATAACCACATTTTTTTATAGTAGGGATCATCTCCATAGAAAACGCCATCTCAGGGGGCCAAAAACCTTTTGGTTTACGGCCAAAAATTTCTTTCATTAAATCCGTACAAAGCCTTATTTGCTCTTCCCAGTCATCCATAGGGATGAGGGGAAATATTGGATGGAAATAGCCCATTCCAATAAGTTCAATGTTTTCTGCAGCCCTATATGATTCAATTATGCTTGGTAAATCAACAATATTTCTATATCGATCCACTACCCTCGAATCCAAAAACTGTTCTAAGAGGACACCAGAAAAGCCTATATGGAATTTGGCTACATCCCTATAAGCATGAGCATAGCGGGCTGTCCTTTCATAACACTTTATAATCTGTGTTGCCTCCCAATTTTGTGTATCGAAGATTAGCTTCAAATTATCTGGTGGCTGATGCATGTGAAAGCCTAACGCATGGTAGATAGACATCATAGCTCCCCTTAATACTCAAAAATCTATACCTTGCAGCATTACCCTTCTAATAATAAGAGAATGAGCCTTGATATTTCGATATAAATCTATAACCAATGTTACTACAATTTTGTTAAGATATTGTTCCAATTGTTTATCTTCGGTAAACATGCCAATCAAATAATGGTTTGTAGGCTAATATTTAGATGAAAATTTCATCACCCTTGGCCTTACTAACCTTTCAAAATCCTTGTATGCCAATCTAATCAGCTTTGTATGGGAGCCTGCATTAAATGCAATGTCCTGGTCTTCGGCCAAACTTTCCGCCACAAAAACTTCCATTCCATAAAGATTTCCAAAGGGTGGCATAGCGCCGACTTCATACTCCGGAAATATGTCTTTGAATTCTTGCTCACTGGCTAGTTCAACCTTACTCGCTCCAGTAGCTTCCTTCAAAAGATCAAAATCTACTTTGTAGGAAGCAGGCAGAACAGCCATGGCCATTTTGCCATCGATCTTAACCATTACTGTTTTAGCCAATTCTTTTCCTGGAATGCGCGCGGACGCTGCAATTTCTTGAGCAGTGTAAGCAGGAGAGTGACTGATAGTGATGTATTTGATGTTATGACTGTCCAAAAATTCCTTTAGTTTTTCCACTGGCATGGTGACCTCCTTGATTCCCTTACTAGAGACTAAAAGGTATAAGCCTTGCCCTCTTGGCCCCCATTAAAGAAGCCACTTCTTGCTCAAGGGAAGAGACCCGATCTTTAAGGTATATAACCTTGTAGCCAAAGTATTATAGAAGCCATAACTAGCATAGCGAGACAACAAACTAAAAGAGTATAGATAAATATTTTAGTCCTCATGCCAATAGTAACCGACCTCAACTCTTTCTAATTTTGGCAATATCCACATAATATCTTTTTTTTATGTGCAGAATATTAGTTAATGAACATTTGATTTACCTATTTCCTTTTCCCAAGGCTCTTGTCTGAAAAATACACTATCTTCTAGACTGGCTAGTGTCCGTTCTAGTATTTTTTCTATATTACCATCATCAGGCAAGTCTTCCTCTAAAATGAAACTGCAAAGCTCTAAAATCATATTCTTAACATTTTCATTCATTACCTATCCTTTTCTTTTTGTTTATAATCTGTATCGCCTCCCAAATTTTGTGTATCAAAGACTACTTTTAGATTGTCTGGTTATTATGCATTTGAAGATCAAAGGTACGATAGATAGGCATCACAACTCCCTAAATAGCCTAAAATCTATGCCTTGCAATGTTACTCCTGTTCCTATTTTAGATTTAAGGGTATGCCAGCCAAAGGTATGGACATCCCTTATTCCACTAAAATCTAAGGTAACCTGCTTATCCTTGTAATTGTCTACTTTCCTGACGATTTCCCATGCAGAAGAGCCATCTAAATACCCTCTCAGCTTAAGAATTACCTTCTTGCCACAGTTTATTACCTTAATATTCATCCCTTTTAAGCTACCTGAGCCATTTTCTTCTTTCTTATCTCTTCTATAGAGATAGGCTCTTTCCTCTCAAAGTCATCCTTGGTAACTACAGATATAGGAGTACCCTCAATTACTGTTCCGTTTGCTATTTTAATGCCTTCATCGATAATGGCTTGGTGTATGCGACAGTGTTTACCTATCTTTACTCCTTTTAAAATAACAGAATATGAAATCTTTGTGCCTTCTCCCACAAACACAGAAGAAGAGAGGACAGAGGACTTGACTTCCCCTTTTATAAAGCAACCTGGAGAGACCAAGCTATTTTGGGTAAGGGACAGAGTAGAAGCCGGCAAATACCTTTGGTGTGTCTTTATGGGCCAATTTGGATCATAGAGCTTAAAAACAGGCCTTTCTTTTAATAACTCCATGTTGGCTTCATAATATGCCTCAATAGTACCCACATCCCTCCAATATTCTTCCTGCTTACTAAAATTATATGCATAAACCCGATGTCTGCCTATCATCAAAGGCAAAATGTCCTTTCCAAAATCATGTGTTGAGTAAGGGTCTTGAGCATTCCAACTAAGGACTTCACAAAGCATTTTGGTATTAAAAATATAGATACCCATAGAAGCAAAACATGTCTTTTTGTTTTCTGATACTGTCTTTGCATATCTAGGTTTTTCTGCAAAATATGTCACCCATCCAACTTTGTCTGTTCCTAAGATGCCAAAGCGGTAAGCCTGCTCTATAGGTACCTCTACTGCCCCCACACTTACTTCAGCTCCTTTTTCTAAGTGTTCTCTAAGAAAATTCATATAATTCATCCTATAAATATGGTCACTGGCCAATATCAACACACGGGAGGGATTTATTTCTTTAATTAAACCAAGGCTTTGATAAATAGCATTGGCCGTTCCTTTGTACCAACCGGTGCCCCATCCTTGTTGGGGGGTAATATATTTAACATGACCTTCCTTTGCCCAATCCCGATTGAGGTAGTCTAAGAGAGGATAACATAGGTATTGACAAATAACAAACACCTGGTTTAGGCCAGAATTTAGGCAATTGCTCAGCGGAAAATCGATCAAGCGATAACTGCCTCCATAAGGCAAAAGGGGCTTTGGCTGATATTTAGTGAGTGGGAGGAGCCTTTCCCCCTTTCCTCCTGCCAATATAAAACAAATCATATTTTTCATCCGGAAATAACCCCCTCATCACATGCTTCATTAGTTTAATGAGTGCCATTGTACATTTATAAGGCCATTTTCTTCTAAAACTAAGAGGATAAGCTGAAGCCCTTTTTCATCCAGCACATTCTTACCCCAGCCCAGGTATTCTAGCCATTCATTAACCACCTTTAGGGATACATAGGAGGTATTCATTGCAATATTTCCTACTTCCCGAATTAATCCTCTTAGCACGTCAATATTTACTCGCCTCTTAGTCATGTGGTCTAATAAGTAATCAATGTTACTTTTTTCCATTTCCCCCCTCCGAAATCTTTGTCAGATAAAGGAATAGGGCTTGTATTTCCCTTTGGCTGCATTGATTAAAAAATCTTCTATTCCAAGCATGTATTCCATTTTGTATGACATCGCGCACAAGGCCATTGCCTTTTTCGTAAATCAGGACTATCTGACACGAAGGGTGGAATTGCTTAATTTCTTGATAAACTGAGAAACTATCAATTGTCTTATCATCCAAAACCAAAACATCTACCCATTGCCTTTTCAATCCCTCGATTACTTCTTTATTTTCCGATGTAAATCTGTAACCAAAGTTTGTTACAAGTTGATTAAAATATTGTTTCAATTGTTTATCTTTAGTAAGCAAACCAATCATGTCTCGCTATTTACGATTCACGTTTCTAAAACCCTATCCTCAGCCAGTGGGTTTGGGTTCATTTATAGTTCAGCAATAATTATGCCAAAGCCTCATATATACATATAAAGCATCTTTTTTGTCATAGATAAAGTTTAAGAAAGGGAAGAAGTGTTTAAAATATAACCCAATCTTAAAAAAAGCGTAATATTAAGCAGACCTAAGTGTCTAAAATACAACCCAATATGCAATAAACATTGGTCTTCTTTGCCTAAAAGATGTCTTTTATTTAACGATATCCAAAGTGACGTAATATGGTTAGTATTTCCCTCTCATCATAAAGGGCCTTAATGCAGGCATATACGCCGTATATTATGGCATGGCACACAAGGTCGTCTTTCTCATAAAGGAGCACTATCTGGCAGGAAGTACATGATTGTTTGATCTTTTGATAGATGGAAGGATTTTCCATTTTTGAATAAAGGATAATAGCCTCTGTCCATGTATCTTTGCTTCGAATCGGGAAAAATCAAACCAGATCTGATAGTGAACTTCTTCACCGGTAAGACATCAATCCAGATGGCCCTTTACTGTTTCTCAAACAGTTCTGTTCCTAACAATTCTGCCACAGAATGCCCTATGATTTCTTCTCGTGGTTTTTTGAAGGTTTTAAGATAGGCATCATTCACTGCTTGATAGATATTAGTCTCTATCAACGAACGACATCGGGTAAGGGGTTGTTGTTGAGACGATAAGTCCATATATACGCAGGGCCTCCTCTGCCCGCTTGCGCTGAGTTTCTGCTGTTTCCAATTCAGGTAACTAGCCTATTTAAGGTTGTTTAATAGGTAAAATAACAGTGCATTTTGTTCCCTCTTTCTCTCCACTCTTTACTTCTATCATTCCCCTATGCTTTTCAATAATTTGTTTACACTGATAAAGGCCTATTCCCAACCCCTTATCCTTTGTGGTCTTAAA
>LJNA01000113.1 GCA_001304365.1 Syntrophobacter sp. DG_60
AAATACTACCGCTGATGGATCTGCCCCAGCTTTTCGTTTTATTATATCCACATTGGCACGTCTTCCCCAAATCTCCAATTGTTCAATGGCTGCTGCCCTAAATGTATCTGCAGCCGCCAAAATTGATTGTTTACCCTGATCCTTAAACCACTTTGCCATTTTTGCAATGGCTGTAGTTTTCCCTGTCCCATTTACCCCTATTACCATAATCACAAAGGGCTTTGCTTTAGAAACATCAAAAGGAGGTGCATCCACGTCAAGAAATTTTAGAACTTCATACGTAAGATGCTGTTTTAATTGCTCTAAATCATTTATCTCTTTTTTGCTTACCATTTGAGAGAGCTGCTGAATCAATTTATTTGTTGCCTTTACACCCACATCTCCCATAATGAGGATTTCTTCAAGTCTTTCCAATGCTTCATCGTCTATCTCCCTTTTTCCTACCACCAATCGATCAACCTGTTCGGTTAGGGCCTTTCTTGTCTTTGCCAAACCATCCCTTAGTCTAGTAAAAATCCCTTTCATCTTAAAAAAAGCCCCCTTTGCTCAAGCCCAAATGTCACTACAGCCTGATGAGTTTTGATAACCTAGAAGACTGTGTATTTTCCCACATCATTTTCTAATATTGAAATAAGCAACCACCTGTTATATCTAAATTCTACTTTTAACTGTAAACAATAAGGATATAACAGATGGCCCATCTCTCAGTGTAACAAAGCTTTTGGCAATTGACAATATGGAGGTTAAGGAATTTGAGGATACCTTTCTCCAAGGCATGGACTTTTTCGGTGATTTTTTGTAATATGACCAGGTTAATTCAGCATCGGCTCTAAGTTTCTTTTTGGCAGGAGGGATCTTCTTTTTTTGCTGATCTTTTACTGGGTGCAATAAATAGTCATGTTTTTATAAAAGTGGTTTGTAGGTTAAGGCGCAATGGAAGAATCTGGCACTAAATTCTTGAAAAGACCGGTTAGCCCCCTGATGTTTTTCTTGACCCTCATCTTTTTTGCTGGGGATTATCAAGATATTGGCCAGTTAATAGGCGAAATACCTGATCAACTCACCATAAAGGGTTTAACATATGAAAAGGTAAGGCAGATTTTTGGCGAATATCTTGATATTCTTCGGAGACAAAATGCACTCAAGCTCAAAAAGGACCTAAAGGTTGAGAGAATTGTAATAGATCCAGACATGAGGCTAATAGACCTCCGCAGGGCAATAGCACTGTCTATTAAACATTCTATAGTTGCCAGAGAGCTTGGAAAGATTAATTCCCTGCTTTGTCCACGATACAAATGCGTTGAATGCTGTCGTGGACCTCATAACCATCATAAGGATTACTTTTTTGAACTACCCTTATCCCCCGATGAGATCGACTTTTTCAACGTCCCTAGGGTAGATACTGCATCTACTAGGTCAAGCCATGCCTTTGCAGAACCTAGTCCTGTTTTTGAAGGCAAAGAATTCTACCTTCATCCGCCGGCTATCTATAATTGGAACAAGGGTTGGAGCCTCATTTTGCCTAGAGAGACTTACTGTCCTAATCTGGATGTAGAAAAAGGGAAGTGCATTATCTACCAAAAAAGACCCGAGGTATGTAGGCTGCCACAGATTTTTCCCTTGGTTTTAGAAAGGCATTATGACCCTAAAGCAGTATCTAGGTTCTCGGAGACTCTTAGGCTAAGTCCCTCTGATCTAAAAGATAGCTATAACATCTATATAGCTCACAATGGAATACTGGGAATTCTAGACTGTCCCTACGTAAGGGAATTCCAACATGAGATTGTGGACTATGCAGCCTTGAGTGGGCTTAAGGCGTTCTTCAGGAGGAGTAAGAAATAAGATTTCGCAATTTTTTCCAAATTACCCTTCGCAAAATCAATACCGGGATCTCTCTAGATATTTGAGGGCTTCCTGTTATTTTTTAATCACGCCTGTTTTAGAAGTTTCATAACCACCCATCTTTAATACCTTTTTCTTAAAGGCATTTGAATTAATCACCTCAAGCAGAACCTCAATCTTTTTATCTTGGAAAAATACGTCTGGGATTACTAAATCATATTCTTCTTTAGCTATAGGGATAAAATCAAGTGAAAGTGCATTAGCCGCTGCGTAAACGCCCAAGCCTACATCTGCCCTGCCACTTAATACATCCACAGCCACAGCCATATGGGAAAACTCCTCATGTTCATAACCCTTTATTTGCGATGGTTCTATACTTAAAAGACTGAGTTTATAATCTAATAAAACCCTGGTACCAGCACCCTTTTGACGATTTACAAATACAATATCTGGCCTTGTTAAATCCCTTAATCCTTTTATATGTTTGGGATTGTCTTTTGCGACAATCAATCCTTGATGCCTAATAACTAGATTTACTACCTTTACAGGCAGATCTTTTAGGTATTTATTAATGTAAGTGAAATTATAAGTACCTGTCTCTGGATCAAATAGATGAGAGGTAGCTAAATGGGCTTTGCCCTTTTTTAGGGCCAGGAGTCCTCCCAAGCTACCCACATTGCTGGAAGAGATGCTTAAAAACGGGTCTACTTTTTTTACTTCTGTAGCTAATAAGTCTATAGTCAAATCATGACTACCAATAATTACTAAATTATTGATAATTTCTTCCTCAGGCACCAGAAGCTCTGCCTCAACTATTTCATCTTCAGAAATGCCTTCTTTATTGGGCGGGATGCGGATTATCCCATGTGCCTTTGTCAATGTAGTAATAGCACCTGCAGCACGAGGTAATGATGTAGCAACAACATTCCCTCCCACTTTACCCAATTTAACACGTAAAAATTCCTCAATCCCCAATTTTGAGGGTAAAGGGCGAGAGGGAAGGACACTTACTCTTTTTCTTTTTTCATAAAAAATCCCCTGCATATAACATAGAAGGGGTAAGATAAACTGCTCAAAGGATATAGCTGATGAAACAGGATAGCCAGGATTACCAATCACTGGCTTATTGTTCACCTTCGCCAAAATAGTGGGTTTTCCTGGCATAATGGCTATACCATGAACCAATACCTCGCCCAATGCCTCTAGGGCAGAGGCAGTATAATCATGACTCCCTGCTGAAGAACCTGCCAGGATAATCACCAAATGTGCATCTGTCTCCACTGCCTTTTTAATGGTTTCATAAATAACTTCGTATCTATCAGGGATAAGGAGCCACTTTTCACAAATTGCCCCTGCTTCTTCCAAAAGGCCCTTTAGCATCCAGGAATTTGATTCGATGACTTGACCAGCCTTTAACGAAGAGACTTTTTCTATGGGCACCAATTCATCCCCAGTGGGGATAAGGATTACCTTAGGTCTTTCTTTTACTGCTACACTAAATATACCTCCCTCTAGCAGTGCTGAAATGTCATAGGCAGTAATCTTATGATTTTCAGGGAGAATTAACTCTGTAGCTACAATATCCTCCCCTACTTTTCTCACATTTTGCCAGGGATAAACAGCCTTTCTTATCTCGATGGCCTCACCCTTCTCAAACACATCTTCAATCATAATCACTGCATTTGTATTTTCAGGTAACGGTTGCCCTGTATTAATAGGGAATGCCTGATCCTTTATTTTTAACACCTTTGGCATATCCTCTTTAGCCCCAAATGTCTCCTCTGCCCTAACAGCAAACCCATCCATGGCTGCTGCATGGAAATGTGGTGATGAAAACCGTGAAAATATAGGCCCTGCAGTCACCCTCCCTAAAGACCTTTCAGTAGAAATAGTTTCAGACTTTAAGAAACCAGTAAAATCAAATTGATGAAAAAATATGGCCTTAGCTTCTTCTAAAGGCCTCATTTTAAGATAGATATGGCGTTTCAAAATAGGATTACCTCCACTTCTTCTCCTTTGTATAAGCCTTCTTTGCTTATATCAACCCTTAGCAACCCATCTGCCTTAATCATAGGGGAAATCAGACCAGATTTTCCAAAGATGGGCTCGGCCAATATCTCCTCGCCGACCTTTATCAACTTGACCCTGATATAGTCCTCACGACCTTGAACTGACGCAACATTTCTGGCCATCTTAGCCTTAGCTTTTTTAAAGGAAAATGGGAAGAAGCGCTGACCTCCTATCCATTGAATGTGCCTTTTAACAAACAATAAAAAAACAATCATAGCCGAAGTGACTTGGCCAGGTAGCCCCCAGATGGCCTTATTTTCTATCCTGGCCAAAATAGTGGGTTTTCCTGGACTCACAGAGACACCATGAAAGAAGGTCTCACTATTTTCAAAAGAGCTTATCACCTCTAATACATAATCCCTAGTGCCTACTGAACTGCCACCAGAAAGTAATAAAATATCTGCTTTATTTAGGGCCTTTATACATATCTCCTTTAATGCCTTAAATTCATCCTTTATTATCCCCATCTTTAGTGGCAATCCACCCGCATCCTCTATCATAGCAGACAAGGTATAAGAGTTTACATCCCTTATCTGCCCTAATCTTGGTGTCTCATCAATGGGAATGATTTCATCACCTGTAGAAACAACCGCTACAATAGGCCTTTTATAAACTAAGACCTTTGATTTTCCGATTGTTGCTAATATGCCCAGATCCTGGGGTCGCAATCTGTAACCTTTTTCAAAAATTTGCCCTCTCTCTTTAAAATCCTCATTAAATTGAATTACATGCTCTAAGGGGGCTACAGGTTTAAGCACTTCAATGGTGGTTTCATCTACGTGTTGTGTATACTCTAACATCACTACTGCATCTGTCCCAGCAGGAAGCATACCCCCAGTTGAGATCTTTACGGCCTCACCTCTATCAACTTTAAAATCAGGCACCTCTCCCATCTTCACTTCCCCAATTATCTTAAGCCATGCAGGCACTGCCTCTGATGCCCCAAATGTATCCTTAGAGTTTACAGCATACCCATCCATGGTAGCCCGATTAAAACCTGGGATATTCATAGGGGATAAAACATCCTCTGCTAGCACCCTCTTTAAGGCCCTTTCTATAGAAACAGTTTCTTCACCTACTGAATCAAATTTTTCTATAATTTTAAACACCTCTTTAGGGTGTATAGTAGAAAAAAATACTTTCAT
>LJNA01000114.1 GCA_001304365.1 Syntrophobacter sp. DG_60
CGGTGGACTCGCCATTTATGAAGAAGTGGACCGGCTTCACTGGAAAGTCATTTTCAAAGACCGAGATGCGCCTATTATGAGTGGAAGGGTAATCGTCCACTTCCCGAAGCCATTATCTCCTGAGCGGCTTATGACCGCCAGCGACGGGGTAGCGACACAAAGCAAAATAATCGACGGCAGAACGATTGAATTTACCACAGACCGCATCTCGCAGGAAGAAGAACTCAAAATCAAAGTTATCTTCCCTCATGGTATCGTGGCTGGTGATGTACCTCAGTGGCAGAAGAAGTCACATTCCCATAGCTGGTTTGAGTTGCTTTTTATTTCCTTGGCCTTACTATTTTTTCTATTGTGGCTTTTTTATTTGATTCGTTCCGCAGGTACTCGTTCCTCCGGTAATGGTGGCAGTGGCATTGGTGGAGAAGGAGACAGTGCAGGTGCCGGGTAATGTCGCTATATCTCCACAGTGCAATACGAAATAGTCTACTGCTCCGGCTACCAAACAGATATCGCCGACTACCTCAGAGACTTAACCATTGTCACGAATTATCTATAATGAGGCTTACTTAACCACTTTAGCCAACTTAGCTCCAGCCTTGAACTTAGCCACTTTCTTGGCCCGAATCTTAATAGGTCTCCCTGTCTGAGGATTCCTCCCCGTTCTAGCCTTCCTTTTCATGATAGAGAAGGTTCCAAACCCAACCAGAGTAACTTTATCCCCCTTCTTTAAGCTCTTTGTTAGCGTATTAATGACGCTGTTCAATACCGTTCCTGCCAATGCTTTGGAAATACCAACGTCGCTGGCAATGGCATCGATTAACTCTCCCTTATTCATATAACTTCTCCTCCTTTCTGCCGAAAGTATCAGCAATTGGTTCTCTTTTATACACAAAGTATTTCAAATGTCAATATTTTTCTGGTACTTATTCCAGCAAAAAATAGAATTGTGTAATTGCAGATAGCAAATACAGCAACGAGAAGGGGGGTAGTAGCCTAGATAGGGGTTATGTCAGCCGCGTAAATTATTGATACCTCACCGCAAGTAAAAAAATTTAGCTAATTAAATAACCCTCTAGATGGCCAAATAAGACAGGGTTTAAGTAGAAGACAAGAATATGTCATCTGACAGCACATCTATGCGTAAATTGGTTAATTAGAAGCGATTTTAAAAGAGACATTACTTAGCAAGCTGTTGCATTTTTATAGGTAGAGATTATGACATTTTTGGGTTAAATGTGTAGTGGAAATTTTTCAAGGAGTATGGTAGGTATAGTTGTGAAGAGTTAGTCCATAGGGATGTATATCCGCAATATTGCGGATATGATACCGATTTGGATGCATAAACGCAATAGTGCAGATACTAGCAGTTAGACGCAATCCGCACACCAACTTGTAGTTTAAATGAAACTTATTTCTAAAAAGGAATTAACATATGATTGATAGGAATCTCGATAGCCCGAAGACTCCCAAAATCAAGTAATAATGGAGAAAAGACTGTGTATGTAAGCCTTTTGATGATAGGAGGAAATTCCAAATGAAGGAACAATCAAGAAGACAATTTATTAAATCATGCTTTTATTTAGCAATATTAGGATTTAGCCCTGCCTTTACCTCTCTATGTGCTGGATGCAAAAAAAAGGAAAAATCAACATACTTGCCTGACATCCTTGACCATGACGAGAAAGAGCGACTAATCGTTGAAGGAACAGCGAAAATCGATCCGGATTTTGAACCTACTTATTTGAGACTACACAGAAGCGGAGAGTTGAAAAAAAGAGGAGGAGAACTATGGAACATGATGCAAAGCTGTGAGCTCTGCCCCAGAAAGTGTGGAATCAACCGGCTCGATGGGAATGAGGGGTTCTGTGAAGCTTCTTCCCAACTCGAGATTTCATCACATCACCCGCATTTCGGAGAGGAAAAACCCCTTGTTGGGAAAGGAGGCTCCGGAACCATATTCTTCACCAATTGCGGGCTTAGATGTGTCTTTTGCATCAACTGGGAAATCAGCCAAGGGGGAATAGGAAGGCCCAGAAGTATTGAAGATATGGCGGAGATGATGCTCAACCTTCAAAAAATGGGATGCCATAACATCAATCTTGTTACGCCGACCCATTACTCTCCACATATTGTTCTTGCAGTTGACATGGCAGTAGGCAAAGGTTTGAGACTTCCTCTTGTATACAATACCTGCGGATGGGAGCGTTTGGAGATACTAAAAAAGCTTGACGGCATAATTGATATTTACCTGCCCGATCTCAAGTATTCAGATGGTAAAATGGCAGCAAAATACTCATCGGAGGCAGAAACCTATCCGGAGGTCACAAAAGCAGCTCTGCTCGAAATGCACCGTCAGGTGGGGGTGGCAAAGCCTGCCAGTGATGGTCTCATGTACAGAGGATTGATGATACGTCATCTGGTCATGCCAAACGGAGTTAGCGGAGCAAGGAAGGTAATTGAATGGATAGCGGAAAACCTTCCTAAAGACACTTATCTCAACATCATGTCGCAGTACAGGCCGATGTATAAAGCATTTGAGTATCCGGAAATCTCCCGGAGAATAACCCGCCAAGAATACCATGAAGCCTTAAGGTGGGCAAAGGAAGCAGGTCTTACAAATCTGGATATTCAGGGATACCCCCTTTAGAGAAATCTATTACCTCACTATAAAAGCTCTTTTTGAATATAGTTTATTAATCAGCATAATAACCAATTCAACATTTATGGATATAATAGCAACTCCCCCTAGGATTAAACTGGCGCTAGGACCACCTCCATCAAATACCAACATGATATGATTCAAGGCCTAGTATGTTTTTTAGGAAAGGAAATTGAGCCCCCTGAATATGTGAGCTGGCTCTTATTGAGGTAATACCCCAATATAAAGTATAAACACCGCTTTTTTTTCTTATAAACTGTCAAGATTGAGGATTCGCTTTCTTTTCTTTTGTTACTCACTCTTTTCCACCACGATCCTTTCGGCTTCTTTGACGTTTTTAAATTCTTTAGGGTCGCCCAATAGTTTACCAACAATATTTATCTTACTTGCTGGACGGATCTCGCCTGGCTTAGATATGGGTGTGGGCCCAAAGAAGATACAAAGGCTGGGTCCTTCTGGCCAATAGCCAAAGTCCCCCTCGTTAACTAGGTCCTTAGCAAATCCTTCTTCTAGATCCACCTTAATAGGTACATCAAAATATATCTCCTCTCCCCATAGTTTGACTTTAGATTGGATAGGAAGGTGCTTGTAGATAAAAGAGGCAGTTTTAGACTCATTTAACCCTGCCTCCATATTAATTTGACCAACTTTAATAAGGATCTTTTTCATTTTTGGCCTAATCAGGTCTTCAACCTGCTTTGCCCTTTTAGGAAAAACCCATTTTTCTTTCGCAATTAGAGCACCAAGCTCATAGGCATACCTTCTATCCTTCTTGTCTGCCTTTTTCCCATCCAACTATCCCAGTAATGATCTTTCCCATGTCTCACAGCTTATTTCCTGTAGTAGTTATGATATCCACATCTTTAAACTAAACTACGGTACTGGTCAAATCATTTCATCCCTTTTTTTAATGCTCCAAAATCTCTTTTAAGCTTGCCTTTAGCACATCGCTGCTTAGCTTGTGGATATCCTTTACGTTTAACTCTACTACTTTAAAACCTTTATCTCTGAGAAATAATAATTTTCTCTTATCCCTTTCTGGCCCCCCACCCAATCTGTGCCAAAAGGAGTTAACCTCAATAACAAGGTTAAGCCTTGGAAAGAAAAAGTCTAACCAGAAATATCCAGAAGGTTGTTTGACCTTAAAGTTATGAAAAAAGTCCTTTTCAAATTGATAACCTAGGGAGATCAAGCAATTCCTAACCTTTAGCTCTTCAGGTGTCCACCTTCCCCTGCTTACATAGTTCTTCACAATCTGCCTTGCAAAACCTGAAAAATGCTTATTCTGCTTTCTGGTCCTTATTTTCGCAAGAATCTGGCAAATTGCTTCCCCTGGCTGAGTCTCATCAGTATTAATTGAAAAATCTGGATTTTCAGGCTTCTCCATCTCCCTATTAATAATATATATTACCCTTTCTGGAAGTGAGGGCCTCCTCTTCTTATTTCTCTCTAGGCAGGTTTCCAATTTGCAGTAGAGATAAACAATTAGGACAGCCTCCTTTCCCGCTAAGGCCAATACCTGATCTCTCCACTCTTTCTTATAGAAAGTAGCGTCTATTAAGATATAATTTGCCTTATCCAGATTTTCTTTTAACCACTTTAAGATTTTTCTATAAACCCTACCAGAGACCTTATCAGAGATGAAGATTTTCGTTTGCCCAAATTTTTTCAGCTCCTCCTCCAGCATTCTGGCAATGGTTGATTTTCCCGAGCCAGGGATTCCACAAAAAATTATTACCATCTTTTTCTATTTTACCCCGTTTTATTTCTAGATGCCAGCGGTGGTACCCAGGAATTAAATATTGGGTTATAACAAATTTTTTCTTGACATTGGAAAATATTTGTATTATAAATATTATAAAAGGGAAAAGTTTTCTTATGAAAAGATCTGGTAAAAAGAGGATAGACAGTCAGACTCTACTAAACAAAATACTCAATCTGTCCAAGCAAATCCAGTTGCTAGGGACAATAGATGTCAATATGGATTTCCTTTCCGAATCAGAGTCTCGTGTATTGGATGCTTTATATTCCAAGGAGAAGCGTCTTTTAAATATGAAACAGGTTTCAGAGAAGACAAACCTACAGCCAAGTATAATAAGCAAAGTAGCCAATGTTTTGGAACAAAAAAAGTATATTGAGAGGTCTCACAGCAGGGAAGATAGAAGGCAGGTGAATATAAAGATAACCGACACTGGTGCTAAGGTCTTGAAAAGCTATCAGAAGAGAAGGACGCAGAGATTAAAACCCATTATTCAAGGTCTAAGTGATTATGAACGTAAAGTGATTTACGAAAGCATAGGCATTTTTGAAAATACCATCTCAAAAATCCGTAAGAAGTAGAAATTAATTTTATTACTTACTGGTAGTTTCTCCGCGGGATCC
>LJNA01000115.1 GCA_001304365.1 Syntrophobacter sp. DG_60
GGGTAAAGGTCCAGTTTCTCATAGGAGGTTGCGGGTGGACCCTCAGCAATTTCCCCATCTACTTTGTAAGCAGCCCCCATTATCTTTGAGACCGGATTGCTTCCTTCAATGGCCTGAATAATACTCAATATGGTAAATTCCCCTTCTCCCCTGCATATATAATCTACAGGTATGTACTTCAAGGCAACAGCAGGCATAAAGGTAGTTTGCGGGCCTCCGAGAACAATCTTTATCTTATGATCTATTGCCTTTATAAATTTAGAGATAGCAAGTACATATAAAATATTTCTCTGATAGGTAGAAAGACCTACTAATCTTGGTTTAAATTCCAAGATAAAATTGTATAAATCGGCTCTTGATACATTAGCGTTTTCTCCAATGTTTAATATTTTTACATTAGACCCATTACTTTTTAAAAATGCCCCTATATATCCAATAGAAATGGGAATAGATTCTGGGGAGAACGGATTTATCTCAATCAAAAGTACATTCATCATTAGCTCATAGCTCATAGCTCATAGCTGATAGCTCATATTACCATGAACCACGAACTATGAACTATGAGCTATCTTAAGTTTCTTACATGCATCTACAATCAATTCTGCAGCTCTATCTATTTCTTCTTCAGTGGTCATATAACCAAGGCTAAAACGAACTGCACCGAGGCCTACTTCTTTGGATACATCCATTGCTGATAGGACATGTGAAAGAGTAGTTTTTCCTTCATGGCATGCTGCACCAGTGGAGGCATAGATTTCTGGAATCTCATCCAGTAATCTTCTGCCCTCCAAGTCAATAAATGAAAGATGCAAGGTATTTGGTATGCAATATTTTGGATGGCCATTCCTTATTATATTTAACTCTTTATTTAATTTCTCCCAAAGCCTATCTCTAAGCTTCGCCAGATATCTTTCTTCACCATTTTCTAGTTTTTCCTTTAGAAGTTTACACGCCTTGCCTAATCCTACTGCCAGGGCTACATTTTCTGTGCCTGCCCTCTTTCCCATCTCTTGGGACGCACCATGGATTAAAGCAGAAAACGGGGTGCCTTTTCTTATATAAAGTGCCCCAATCCCCTTTGGGGCATAGAGCTTGTGCCCAGCTATTGTCAAAAGGTCTATACCCAGATTGTCTACATCAACTTCTATCTTTCCTATACTCTGTGCAGCATCGGTATGAAAGGTAATACCATATTCTTTAGCAATCTCTGCAATCTCACTAATGAGTTGAATAGTCCCTACTTCATTGTTGGCATGCATAATAGAAATTAAAATGGTATCTTTTCTAATAGCCTTCTTTACGGTCTCAGGGTCTACCATGCCGTAACTATTTACGGGTAAAAAGCTAACTTCGAATTCAGATGCCTCTAGGAATAAAAATTGGCAAGGTTGAACAATAGAAGGATGCTCGATCTGACTGGTAATAATGTGCCTACCCCTCTTTCTCAGTGCCCAACTTACCCCTTTAATCACTGTATTGTTAGATTCAGTTCCTCCACTAGTAAATATAATTTCATCAGGCCTGGCATTTATTAAGTCAGCGACTTGACATCTTGCCTTTTCCATGGCTTCCTTTGCCTCTTTGCCCAATGGATAAAGGCAACTTGGATTGCCAAAATCATTCTCTAAAAATGGCAAAATGGCCTTTTTTACCTGAGGTGCTACTGGGGTAGTGGCGTTATAGTCCAGATATATCATATTTTCTCTAAGGCATGTTTTGCTGCTGCTCGCTCAGCCTCTTTGCGACTTTTACCTGTACCTTTCCCAAACAATCTATTATTGATGAATAAGCCTGCCTCAAATGTAAGATCGTGATCAGGTCCCGCAGTCTTTAATATCTTATATTTAGGTAGGATTTTATAAGTTGCTTGCACTCTTTCTTGAAGAATGCTTTTATAATCTTTATTAAAATCTGGGTTAATCCTTTCAATTAAGGGAGAAAAAAGCCTCAGTAGTACATTATAGGTCTTTTTAAGCCCACCATCTAGGTATATTGCTGCTAATATAGCCTCTAAGGCATCACCGAGGATAGAATCGTTATCCCGTCCCTGATTTTTCCTTTCACCTGCGCTGAGTAGTAATGCTTCACCCAGATGGATATCTTTGGCTACATTTGCTAATGTAGATTTAGTTACTAAATGAGCCTTTAATTTACTAAGTTCACCTTCTGTTAAATATGGATATGTCTTTACCAGATAGTCTCTAACAATAAGTTCCAAAACAGCATCCCCCAAGAATTCCAAGACTTCATTGTCTTTTACATTGTGTTCATGGGCATAGGAACTGTGGGTTAGGGCACGCTTAAGCAAATCCGGATTATTGAAGCGATAACCTAGGTAATCCTCTATATTTTTCACTATTTTACCTTAGCACCTAAGGAAATGTCTTGATTTATTGTTGCTAGAGAAAACCTTTCTCCTTTACAGGCGGTCAGCAACATACCTTGGGATAATATCCCTTTTATCTTAATAGGTTTTAAGTTCATAAGCACTAGTACCCTTTTCCCCTTAAGCGCTTTCAGGCTATAAGACTTGGCAATGCTTGCTACTATAGTCCTTTTTTCCATACCAAAATCAACTATAAGTTGTAGAAGTTTTTCGGTATTTGCAACAGGTTTAGCCTCTATAACCTCTCCTACCCTAATATCTAGCTTATTAAATTCATCTATGGTTATAAACTCAGGACTGGCCTCTATTTCCTTACGTGGAAAAAGGGCAATAGGTGGTTTAATCCTGGTGCCTGGTGTAATCTTTCCCCAGTTAGTCTCCCATAAAGGATGATCTAGATTCAGCAAATCCCTCATTTTTGAAGCAGCATCAGGGATAATGGGCGTTAGGAACATAGAGATAAAACGCAAGCCCTCAGCCAGTGTATAAAGGACTGAACTTAGCCTCTCTTTTTCCCCTTTTTTTGCAAGATGCCAAGGCGCGGCGGTATCAATATATTTGTTTAAGGCATTTATAAGATCCCAAACGCGGGCCAATGCTTTTTGGAAGGAAAAATTGGACATAAATGCTTCATAATCCTTAGCCACTTCTCTGGCCAAGGAGCTTATGTCTTCTTCCATCTCTGTAGTTCTATGTGGTTTGGGAACAATCCCATTTGAAAATTTATGAATCATGGTAAGTGAACGGCTAAATAGATTCCCTAAATCATTTGCCAAATCAGCATTAATCCGATTTATTAAAGCCTTTTCATTAAAATTTGCATCCAGGCCAAATGTCATCTCTCTTAAAACAAAGTATCTAAAGGCATCTAAACCGTATATTTCCACCATAGAAATTGGTTCTACCACATTTCCTAAAGACTTTGACATTTTGCTCTGCTGCACATTCCAATAGCCATGGACATGCAGGTACCTATAGGGCTCTATGCCTGCTGCATGAAGCATAATAGGCCAATAGATGGCATGAGGCTTTAATATATCCTTTGCAATTATGTGATTTACAACAGGCCAAAACCTTTTAAATAATGAGCCTTCTGGATACTCTAAGGCAGAGATATAATTTAATAATGCATCAAACCATACATATGTAACATAGTTTTCATCGAATGGTAGCGTAATGCCCCATTCAAGACGCCTCTTTGGTCTGGAGATACACAAATCCTCTAAAGGGTCACGTAGAAAACCCAGTATTTCATTTCTATACCTTTCAGGTTGGATAAAGTTGGGGTGTTCCTTGATATAGTCAATTAGCCAATCTTGGTATTTGCTCATTCTAAAGAAATAATTGGCCTCTTTAATTATGGCAGGTGTGGTGAGATGGTCTGGGCACTTTCCATCCACAAGTTCTTTATCTGTATAGAAGCGCTCACATTGAAAGCAATATTTTCCTTCATATTCGCTGAAATAGATCTCACCTTTATCATAAAGCCTCTCTAAAACATATTTTACTACATTCTTATGGTAATCATATGAGGTACGAATGAATTTATCAAACTCGATATGGAGTTTTAGCCAGGTGTTTTTAAATGCTTCACTGATTTCATCAACATATGCCTTCACATCCCTTTTTGCCTGTTTAGCAGACTGTACAATCTTTTCCCCATGTTCATCTGTACCTGTAAGGAAAAAGGTTTCATAACCCAGAAGTTTGTAGAAGCGGCAGATGGTGTCAGCCACAATGGTAGTATAGGCATGACCCAAGTGTGGTGGGGCATTCACATAATAGATAGGGGTAGTGAGATAAAAACACTTCTCCACAGAATTATTTTGGAATAAAAGAGAATCATTGTCAAGAAAAGGGATTTCTGTAAAAAGTTTCCCCAAAAATTAGTATAGAGAATAAAGGGTACCCTTTATTCTCTATAAAGAATAAAGAGTTCATATAGATTTTAGATGAGGCAATTCGCTTTCTTGATTAGCTTAATTAAAGATGATAAAAATAAAATTAGGTGAAAAGACTAAGTTGTCTTGTCTTTTATATATTTTTTCTTATTGCCTGCCACTCAAGTGGGCATTATGTGCGCTGGGTAGAGGATGGGGATAGTATTGTCTTGGAGAATGGAGAAAAATACGTTATTTGGGGATTAATGCACCAGAAATAGCCTATGAGGATAGGCCTTCAGAGCCATTTGGAAAAGAGGCGTTAATATTTAATATGAAACTGGTCAAGCGTAAAAAGGTTCGCTTAGAGACAGAAAAAGAATCGCACGATTGCTATGGGCATCTTTTGGCCTATGTATTTTTGGACAGTGGCACATTTGTCAATGAAGAGATGGTAAAGGCAGGTTATGCCTATGTCCTTTTTCTTAATCCTAACTTAAAATATAACTCAAGGCTTCTGGCTGCCCAAAGGCAGGCCATGAGAAAAAAAGAAAAATATATGGAGGACGCTATTAAAAAAACTGCTCCTTATTATTTGGGAAACACTTCCTCTCATAAGTTTCATCGCCCTGATTGTGAGTATGGAAAGAAGATTTTTCCCTCCCACTTGATTATCTTTAAAGATAAGTGGGATGCATATTATGAAGGTTATAGTCCTTGCAGGCGGTGTAGGCCTTGAGGCGCACTTATCCTAAATGCCCACTTGTA
>LJNA01000116.1 GCA_001304365.1 Syntrophobacter sp. DG_60
TATATAAGATTAAAAAAGACAAATGGATGCTAGTAGTAAATGCAGCAACATCAAAAAAGGATGAGGCACACCTTAGAAAACACCTTCACACAAAATTGGAAAATAGCTCAGAAGATACAGCAAAGCTCGATTTACAGGGCCCATTTTCTAGGGATGTTTTAAGAGACCTTGTAGGCCCAGACATTGATAGGCTTAAATATTACCATTTCAACTATTTTTTTATTTTGGGTGAAAAGGTCTTAATCAGCCGCACAGGCTATACTGGGGAGCTTGGTTATGAATTGTACATAGGAAGTGAAAGGGTAGGGGAGCTATGGGATCTGATCCTAAGTGATAAAAGGGTAAGGCCTGCAGGCCTTGGTGCAAGGGATACATTGAGATTGGAAATAGGGTATCCCCTCTATGGTCAGGATATGGATGAGAAGACTACTCCTATAGAGGCAGGACTGGTGAGGTTTGTTTATCTTGAAAAAGAATTTATTGGGCGTTCAGTGCTTTTAAAACAAAAAGAAGGGGGGGTTAAAAAGAGGCTTATATGCTTTATAGCCGACTCACGCCGTTCGCCCAGGCACAATTATAAGATATATGTGGATAAAAACGAGATTGGTTTTGTAACAAGCGGAACATTTTCTCCTAGTCTATCCTGTGGGATAGGTATGGGCTATATAGATCCTGATTATTATAAGATAGGGTTAAAGATTGCCATTAGGGAAGGCAGGATAGAGATAGAGGCAACTATCGCTAATAGGCCATTTTATAAAAGAGGTTCTTTAAGGGATTAGAAGGAGGCTAATTGCTCAAAATCTTGTGGATTTCGAGCAATTAGTTGCCCCGCACATAACTTATGTGCGGGGCAAATTGAAAAATGCAAAATGAAAGAACGCAAAACCAAATTATGCATAATCTGAGTAAAATGTAACGAGAAATATTTTAAATGAATAAAATAAATTCGACTTTTGCATTTTGCAGTTTTCATTTTTCAATGTCCGGTCAAAATTTCACCAAATTTTGAGCAGATACAGGGAGGCTAGGATGAATGTACCTGATGGACTCTTTTATACAAAAGAGCATGAGTGGATAAGGATAGAGGACAATTTAGGCACCATAGGCATTACTGATTATGCACAAGATGCCTTAGGAGATGTCACCTTTGTGGAATTGCCGAAGATTGGAGACAGCATAAGGCAATTCGAGGCATTTGCCTCTGTAGAATCTGTAAAGGCCGTCTCTGATGTATATGCCCCTGTGTCAGGTAAGATAATAAAGATAAATGAAGGGCTTTTAAAATCGCCTGAGCTTATCAATCAATCTCCCTATGGAGAAGGATGGATGGTAGTTATTGAGATTGCTGATGAAAAAGAAAAGAAAGACCTCATGTCAGCCTCTGAATATAGGAAGTATTTGGAAGGAATAGAATGAGTTATGTGCCGCACACAAAAGAAGAAGTAGAGGAAATGCTTAAAGTTATAGGGGTTTCTTCTATTGAAGAGCTCTTTAAAGACATAGGCCCAGCGCTTAGGCCAAAGTCCTTTAATCTACCAGAAGGTAAATCTGAATTTGAGGTAAAAGAACATTTAGAAAGGCTTTCCTTAAAAAATAATACCTCTGTTATAAATTTTGTTGGGGGAGGTTTTTATGACCACTATATACCTAGTGTAGTAGATGCACTAGCCTCAAGGAGTGAATTTTATACCTCCTATACACCATATCAACCAGAGTGCTCACAGGGAATTCTGCAAGCAATGTATGAGTATCAAACCGCAATTTGCACATTAACTGATATGGATGTCTCCAATGCCTCACTCTATGATGGTGGCACTGCCTTGTGTGAGGCGGTAATGATGTCACTTAGGATTACAGAGAGGAATAAGATAATTATAGATGGTGGAATAAATCCCATTTATAAAAATATGCTCTTTTCATATACCACAAACCTCCCTATTGATTTAATCAAAATCTCTCCCCACATTGGTCAAACAAAGAGGGACGAGATTTATAGGCATTTAGATGAAAAGACAGCAGCAGTGATTCTACAAAACCCAAATTTTTTTGGCACAATTGATGACCACTCAGATATTGTAGAAAGGGCCCATAGCCTTGGTGCATTGGTCATAGAGTCTGTTTATCCTATATCACTTGGCCTGATAAAGACACCTGGTTCTATGGATGTAGATATAGTCACCGGTGAAGGGCAAAGTCTAGGAATTCCCCTCTCATTTGGTGGTCCTTACTTAGGTTTTTTGGCCTGCAAAAGAGAATTTTTAAGGAAGATGCCTGGCCGCATTGTTGGTGAGACAGTGGATAAAGAAGGGAAGAGGGGATTTGTGCTGACGCTTCAGACAAGGGAGCAGCACATCAGGCGCCAGAAGGCGACTTCAAATATATGTACAAATTCAGCTCTATGTGCCTTAAGGGCAGTTATATTCCTCTCTATTTTAGGGAAAAACGGACTTACAGAACTCTCTAAGCTGAATTATGAGAAGAGTGAATTTACAAAGGATTTGCTTAAAAATACCCCTGGCGTAAAAGTTATAAATTCCCCTACATTTAATGAGTTTACTGTCTTTCTTAAAAGAAATGCAAATGAGGTAGTAAATAACATGATAGATAAAGGCATTGCCGCTGGCCTTCCCTTGGGCAGATTCTATAAAGGGATGGAAAATTATCTTTTGATAGCAGTTACTGAAAAGAGAAAGAAGGAGGAGATTTTAAGATTTTCTGAGGTCTTAAACGATGCGATTAATCTTTGAAAAGGGTATAAGAGGAAGGTTTGGTATAAAGATTCCAAGGTCAGACGTCCCTGCTAAAGAAATGCCTGAAAGGTATAAAAGGGCAAAATGGCCATCTTTGCCTGAGATATCAGAATTAGATGTGGTAAGGCACTTTACAAGGCTTTCCCAGCTAAATTTCTCTATAGATACCAATTTTTACCCACTTGGCTCATGCACCATGAAATATAATCCAAAATTTACTGAGCAGATTGAAAGATTTAGTGGATTTTCAAGCCTTCACCCTTTATTTTCCTGTGTTTCAGAAGGGACTGTCCAAGGTGCATTAGAGGTAATTTATGAAACTGAAAGGCTGCTTTGTGAAATTACAGGGATGGATGAATTTACTACACAGCCTCTGGCAGGTGCACATGGTGAACTGACTGGACTGTTGTTAGTTGCTGCCTTCCACAAATATGAAAGGAATAAAAAGAAATACGTCATTGTTCCCGATTCTTCACACGGCACAAACCCTGCCTCTGTTTCTACCTGTGGCTATGAGACAGTTGTTATTCCAACTGATAAACATGGCTGCATGGACTTAAAGATATATAAAGAAAGGCTTAATGAAGATACAGCAGCGGTTATGCTTACATGCCCGAATACTTTAGGCATCTTTAATCCAGATATAAAAGAGGTCTGTGATTTGGCACACAGCGTGGGTGCCTTTATGTACTATGATGGGGCAAATCTCAATGCCATTATGGGAAGGTGTAGACCAGGGGATATTGGCTTTGATATAGTGCATCTAAATCCGCACAAGACATTTTCTACCCCACATGGTGGAGGGGGGCCTGGGGCAGGACCAGTTGGGGTGAAAGGAGAAATTTCTAATTTCTTACCTATACCACGCATAATAAAAATAGAAGATGTGTTTACCTTGGAACATGATAGGCCAAATTCAATTGGTTACATTTCCCCATTTTTTGGAAATTTTTCTGTAATTCTAAAAACATATGCATATATAATGTTTTTGGGAAAAGAGGGCCTTATCTCTGTAAGCGAACACGCAGTACTAAATGCAAATTACTTAAGGGCTCGACTTAAGGATTACTATGACCTGCCATATGATAAAATATGTATGCATGAGTGTGTATTTTCTGCATCAAGGCAGGCAAAGAATGGCATCCGTGCCCTAGACATTGCCAAATACTTGATTGATAAGGGATTTCACCCACCAACCATATATTTTCCTACAATTGTAAAAGAGGCATTGATGATTGAGCCCACAGAGACAGAATCTAAGGAGACATTGGATGATTTTATCTCTGCAATGATTGAAATTGCAAAATTGGCAGAAGAGAATCCTGAAACCTTAAAGGATGCCCCATTGACTACCCCAGTAAAGAGACTAGATGAAGTAAAAGCAGCCAGAGAGCCTAAATTAAGATGGGAAGGATAAAGGACAAGTGCAAAATGCAGATTGCAAATTGCAAAATGACAATGGGGCGTGCTATTGATTATGTATTGCCCAATTTGACCATGTTTTGTATTATAGGGTTGAATAGAGGTATTTATCAGATTAGTAGTTCATATAGCCGTAAAATAATACGTCTATTGGAAAGTCTAATTATAAGTTAGGCATCGGATTTTGTGGTAATAACATGAATGATCCACACGTCGAAAAATTGTATTACAAGGTTATTACAGGCAACGGTGTCGATTATGAAAACGCACCAGCTGTTTTTGAGGAAACCAATGACTTCCGAATGCTTCTAGATGGTGAAACCGCAGTATTCGAAATGAAAACACATTTTTCAACGGAAAAGGAAGCCAAGGCAATAGTTGATGAGTACTTGAAGCAATGGGATGTTTTAATAGGGATTGAACATAATCCTGACGAATTATTTTTTAAGTTTGATAGAGCGAATATTGTTGATCGTGCCCCATCTCCCCATGGAGAACATACCCTAAATATCCAGGGTACGGTGCATATCACAGTTTTTGGACATGGCAAACTTCACGTGTCTCGTGGTAAATACCCAAGCCGGCCCAAACGATTTTCGGTATCTCCCGACGTGGAGACTATGTATTTGAGATATAAGGCATATCGAAAAAGCCAAGAGCCATTAATTCCCATGGCCAACTTGTGCCTCACCGTTCTTCAGGAAAGCGCTAGAAATGCTAAAGGCTACAAAAAGCGAAATAATCTCCGTGGTAAGGCTGCTTATCAGTATGAAATTGAGTACGATGTCCTGGATAAACTTGGTGATCTATGTGCAAATAAAGGGGACGAGAGGGAAGCTCGAAAGGCACCA
>LJNA01000117.1 GCA_001304365.1 Syntrophobacter sp. DG_60
ACAGAGAACGCAGAGATCACAGAGCACAAAAGCAAAGCATTTTTAAAATTCTTATTTTTCTCTGCGTCCTCTGCGCACTCTGCGGTGAACGATTACGTTTGTTTTTCGGGAACAATGGGCAAGGAAACAATAAATGTAGTGCCGTGTTTTTCTCTATCTTCTTCCTCAGTTATAGTTTCAAATCTCATTTCTCCCTCATACTTTTTTATTATACCGTAGCTAACCGAAAGCCCCAGGCCAATCCCTTCTCCTACCTTCCTAGTAGTAAAGAAGGGGTCGAAGATTTTATCTCTATATTCCTCTTTGATGCCATGTCCTGTGTCGGTAAAAAATACATCTACTCTATTGGGAGAATCACTGATCTTAGTAGAAACAGTCAAAGTTCCTCCTCCATCCATAGCGGCAACGGCATTGTTAATTAAATTTATAAAAACCTGTTGCAATTCACTAGAATCTCCCCTTATTCTTGGTAGGCCATCTGTAAGATTTTTCTTTAAAAAAATCTTTTTTGTGAGTAGTGTATTTTGAACTATTGAAATTATCTTTTCTAAGGCTTGATTTATATCTGTGGAATATTCAGTTTTTTCAGGAACTCTGGCAAAACTCATAAGATCCTCTACAATTCTCTTACAATTTGTTGCCTGCCTTTCTATAATTTTTAATATTTCGTGATTTTTGCTTTTTGGTTCAGTTCTTTCTAAGAGAACATCGGTAAACCCCAAAATAATGGCTATAGGATTGTTAATTTCATGGGCTATACCAGCAGAAAGTCTTCCCAGAGAAGTCAGCTTGTCTGTAGATCTTCTCAATTCCGCTGTCTTTATTAATGTCTGGGTCCACCGTCTTTCAAAATTCACGATATACACACCAAAAAAGATGATGGCCACTATGATGCTAAGCATGATATAAAACTGCCTGGCATAAACAGAGCGGATCTCACCCTGTATCTCATTTATAGGGGCTACCACTGCAACTGAAAAACAATTTTTATTGCTCTTTTTATCTAGATAGACAGGGGCATAGGCAATTAGTTTCTTTATCTTCCCCTTCATTTCTCGGTGCCAGCCAGATATATACCAGCTCATGCCTTCTTTTCCTTTTAACATCCATTCTTTTTGAATGAAATTAATCCTATCAAAAGAAATCTTTGGTTCTCTTTCTCTGCGGATTTCAAAGGCATTTTCTCCTATAAATTGCTTCTCTAGATGATATAGAAATACTCCTTTATCATCCATAACCCAAGCATATCCAGTCTTACCTGATCTAATGTCCTTGGCTACTTTTTCAGCCATTGAGGTGGCATCTATAATGAACACTAACACCCCAGAAAAACGATGAGTGGGCAAGGGGTGCACTTCATCTATAGATTCCTGATAAACGGGTGTAGCCATAAACATAGTTAATTTCCCAGGGTATTCTTTAGTGACACTGGTTGTATAGACTTTTCCCTTATTTTCTTTAAGAGAACACCATTTGAAATAATCATTATGGTAAAAATTACCCTTCAATGTATGGGAGGCCTCTTTATTATCCACCAAATAGGCAGTTTCTCCTCTGGCATCTATCATTCTTATTTCCAATACCCCATTGTTTCGAACACTGGGCATAATAATTCCCATAGGATTGGCCCACGAAGGCTCTAAGTATTGAATGGAAGGAGAAAGGCTTAACGTTAAAAGCGCCCTCTTTATGGAGGAAATACCGTCTTCCATCTGACTGGCTATACGCTTGGCCAATGCCAGTTGTTGCTGATTGAATTCATTACAGATAATATTTTCCATCTTTTTTGCAGATGTAAAACCAATAAACAACGCACCCAAAAGGAACAATAAAGTAATGGCACCAAAAATAACAATATGTTTCCTTGCCCTCATTTTTCTTAACTTACATGCTCTTTTAAAAATTCTTGGATATGCTGCTCCATAATATCTCTGTTATGCAATACTATATCCAAATTTTTGGTAAAAACAGTTAATCGGCCCAACATATCTAGCCTTCTTTCCATGGCTGACCTTTTATATTTGGTTATCTTGGCATCCAGTACATCTGCGGTCAACTTAACTTCAAAATCCAAGTTTTCTAAGACTTCTTTAATCAGGTTAAGTCTTCTAGAAATCCTGTCAAAACCTGCCCCTCCTCCTTTAAAGAAGAAACGGATGTAATTATCATTTATATTATCACCAACATATGCTTCAATAGTAGAGAGGTGAAATCCCAACCTCAAGGCAAAATTCATGTATTCTCTGGATGCCATAATAAAGCTCCTTTCCCATAGCTGGTCTTCCCAGCCCCGATTTGCTGGTATATGAAGAGGTGCATGCGCCGCCATAGAAAGAAATCCACTTATATCTACAGGCCTAGGCCCTGGCCACTCTAACGACAGGATGCCTTTAAGAAGAGCATTTAGAGGTATAGAACGGATGTCTTCAACCCTTGCTACCTGGCTACTTATATCTTCTTTAAGGCCCCCACCCAAATCAATTATATATATCTGAAGGGGCATCCTGGCAGCCAACCTCATTGCTCCCTTTGGACCCATCCCATCAGTGATTCCAAACATCTCATTCATGGATTCTTGGTGAGCAAGACGTGTTATGTCATGATATGTCTGGCAGTGCTGGGGCTTGAAATTTTCGTCATCGGGATTTAGCAAATTCAGTGGCACAATTCGCTTTGCTATCTCTGCAAGTGTCTTTAAAACAGGTGCATCCTTAAACAGGTGTTCCCTTTTATATAGTGTCTTTAATTCTTGGATAGCCCCTTCATATATGTTTCCATTAACTGCATCTACGGTAATCTCTTTGCCAGGCGTTATCCTTTTTGTAGCTACCTCAGCATTAAGTATGGTAGGAATTTGAAATTCTCGGGCAAGGGATGCCATATGGCCTGTAGCACTTCCTATATCGGTAACAATGGCACTGGCTTTACCCATGGCTATTACAAACTTGGGTGATGTGTGCTTGGCAACCATTACTGCTCCCTCTGGGAAAGTGTTCAAATCTTCATCTTTGCTTACAAAATAAGCCTTCCCAATGCCTATACCCCTACATGCAATCGCCCCTTTATCTATAAGAACCTTGTAGTCTTTTAAATCTGGGAGTTTCATACTTACATGTTTGGAACGAATTTTTAGAGGTCTTGTCTGCAAAATATAGAAAGACCCTTTCTTATCTAAAGCCCATTCTATGTCCTGTGGCCTGCTGTAATGATTTTCTATTAACACCGCATATTCTGCTAAGGTTTTCAATTGGGGCTCTGTCAAGCAAGGCATGCCTTTTAAGTCTTGAAGAACCGTTACTTCCTCCACACCTGTATGGCCACATGTAAGCATGAACTCCTGTGGCCCTATGTTTTTTTCCAAAATTGTTTGGCTACCGTCCTTTTTAATTACATAGATTTGTGGGGTTACTGTGCCTTCTACAGCATATCTCCCCAGTCCCCAAACAGCGTTAATTATAATATCTTTCCCCAACCCATCAGGACTCTGGGTGTATATAACCCCGCTAGTATTTGCGCCTATCATAGTCAAAACCCCAACGGCCATGGCCATATCTTCTTCATAAAAACCTTTGCTTTTATAATAAAAGATGGCCCGTGGAGAGAAGAGACTGGCAATAATCTCCTTATATTTAAAAATTATATCTTCCAATGCAACATTAAGATCAGTAGCGTACTGGCCAGCAAAGGTAAATTCGGTATCTTCATAAATAGCACTGCTCCGGAGGGATACCTTTATTTTTTGAGGATATTTGCGGCTTAGAGCCGCGGAGGCATTTAAGATAGCAGTCTCTAAATCTGAGGGAACTTGTGCCTTAAGTACCAACTCTTTTATATCTTTACTAATATTAATAATTCCTTGCGTATCATTTAAGTTAATGGATAAAAGTTTTTGGTTTATTTTCTTAGACAATTTGTTATAATCTATGAGCCTTTTATATGCATAGGTAGTAATAGCAAAGCCATCAGGAACTGGCAGCCTTATTTGATTCTTTACCTCACCTAAATTGGCATTCTTCCCACCTACAATATCTGCCATATCCTTGGTTATATTTTCAAAGGGAATGACAAAGTCTGAAACTGGGATTTTTCTTTTTTTATTGACAATGGCTTCAATTTCAGAGTTTATCTTTTCAAATAGATCATAAAGCTCTTTATATTTTTCATGGCTGATCTTATTTAAATTGTCTATAATGATCTTAACCTTATGGGCCAGTTTCTCACAATTTGACCTCACATACTGCATATCAAACAGGTATTCGCCTGAGAGCTTTTCCTCCATATCTGCCATAATCTCAAGCACTGCATTATTTTCGGAAAGCAGGTTCTGAAAACAGCGGTACCTTTCTTTAAAAGATACCCTAGGTCTGGGAGGCTTTTTTTGGGTCTTATCCCTTTTGAATATTTTTAAAAAATTTAGCATATTGTTTAACTTTGAATCAGATTTTAGTGCTATTGAGCACTTCTTTAAATATTCTAACATTCTTTTCAGCATAGTCAAGTTAAGAAAAAGTAGGAATTGCTAAGTAATTGAGCAGTAAAGCAGTAGGGTTTAAGCTACCAGATGCCTGGCATAATCACTCTCTATAAACGATTTTTCACCAAGGAGCATTGATGAAAGATTTACCCTCCTTCCAGAAAAAAGCGTTCATTAAATACAGCAACTGTCTTGGCACTAGCTTTTGGCTGATTTTGAAAGGAGTGTCAAATTTTTACCAGACTAAGACTAAATGACAAGCCTTTTGAGCGGCCTTTGGGCTCATAGATATAAACACCCTTTTACTAATTGTGTCTATGGATCTTGACAATTTTAAGATTGTCACCGATTCTATAAACTTCAAAAGGAACTTTTGGATGCCATGCAAACAAACGAATGGCCTGTAACATTCAGTATGGGTATGGTTACATTCCGTGGGTACCCATTAATATAAAGGTCAAAGTTCCCTTTCTCGGCGAACCCAATAATTTTTGTAGCAGCATCACCTGATAAAACATCTGTTTTCACATCA
>LJNA01000118.1 GCA_001304365.1 Syntrophobacter sp. DG_60
CAAATATAAAATATGGCAGGGAGGGCTTTAAGAAAGCTGGCATCGACTATAAAAAACTCCTAGCAGATATGATTGAAAAGGGTGAGATATAACTGGTTAATATTTTAAATTTTGGGGGCAGGTATATACATTCATCCTCTGCCCTCTAACAAAACCTATTACTGCCAAATTAAGCCTTTCTGCAAGTTGAATGGCTGAATTAGTTACAGCTGCCTTCGAAACAATCATTGGAAGACCCACCATTGCTGCCTTAGATACCACTTTGGCTGCAATACGACCGCTTGTTAGTAATATCTTATCAGAAAAACTTGCTTCTTCTTTATAGGCCTTTCCAATCACCTTGTCGATAGCGCTATGTCTGCTCACATCTTCATAGAAAAATATTATCTTACTCTTTTTGGCCAAGGCCGCGCTATGCACACCCCCTGTCTCCTTAAATAAGGATGACTTTGATTGGAAGTCCTGCATAAGTTTATATAACATATCGGGTGAATAAATAATGGCGTTCTTTATAGGGTTAGGTACATTTTTTTTATTTAGTTTGTTTAAAGTCACCCTTACTTCATGTTGATTAACATCAATCTTTGAAATCTCTGATAAGTTTTTGACAAACCCCTCTGAGAAGAGAAATCCAGTAATTAGCTCTTCTAAATCTATAGGCGAGCACTCCAATTCAAATACAGTGGTATCATTTATCCTTATAGGTAAAAATATCTCTTCTACTACTTTATCTTTTACTCTTTTTGCTGTTTTATTTTTGATTCTTAGAATTTCTCTTTTTACTTTTGTGAGCACCCAGGAAATATATCAAGAATTCACTGTAAGTCAATGAATAAAATTTACTTGAATACATGATGACTTCTTCCTCCTGAAAACTACAGAGATCTTTTTGTCCTTTCTTAGACATTTTACTTCATAGACAAACTGCCTTTTAGAATTTCCCCATAATAGAATTTCAAAGCATTGATAACGATATTAAGAGTGTAAAGTGATGTAATACTAGGTTGTATCAATAAATCGTGAATCCGTGATTATAGTAACTTTCACATGATTGATGGGGTACTGTGGTCATAAATCCATTGAGTTATCAATATCTGTGATGTATATCTTCCTTTGGACTTGTTTTGTACTCAAAACTTACCACATAGGTTTTATCTTCTATAGGGATTTCCAGTTCCACCAGAAATTCATGAATATTTTTGAGCCAGTCAGTGTGTCTTGCATAATAAGCGCTATAGAGATGCGGCACAGTGCTCAGTTTATGGCGATGCCGCCTCATCCTGATTCCGCTTGCATAGAGTTCTATAGTGCGCAAGGTACCATCAGGCGTTGTAATCTCTGCGTTGATCTTTTTAAGGGGTAATTGTATGGGATCCTCGGAAATATCGGTAACAAGGACATACATATTGCCCTTTCGGTGGTCTACGTGGAAATGGACGTGATTATCACCAACATGGCGAGTGCATGCATATTTGTGTGGATGGTCTTCTGGTACATCGACAGGAATTACTATTCTCTCTCGTGCCGCGCAACTTAATATAAAAGAGATTCCTAAAACTAAGAGTAGAATTTTTGTTAGACTATTCATTTTTCAAATCCTCCTTTCTTATGAATCTTTTTTTCTCTTGTATGGTATTTCTTACCTTTCCCCAGAATTTTGAATCTCGCCTCTTTTGTCAGGTCTCCTTGACCTTTTTAGTTCAGAATGTGACCAGTGTCAAGATTGTATATAGATCAAGTATATTTGAGACCACTTTCTTTTTTTATTTAAAAAAGTCTGCCTGTTTGTACCCCTATCGAGGTTAAACCTCAATCAGGCGCGCAATCTTTTTTTCAGCCCGTTTCAATGGGTTTTAGAACTCAAAGCGAAGCTCCATGGAGAAAAAGTCGGCATCGCTGCTATGGCCAGTGTCTGCTACAAATTTTCCTGCAAAGAAATGGGAGTATGTTCCTATTAGTGTAAAGTGTTTTAAAAAATCGTAGAAAAAGATAAAATCCAGTTCATTTCCTACGTAGTGGCTTGCATCCTCCTTACCAACCCTCTGAACCGCCTTATAGGCACAGTACCAGTTATCTTCATTGGCAAAGAGCCAAAAGGTATGCAGTGAGGTAGAGAATTTAAAATCCTTAAAAGGCACTATAGACGCCTTAAAATTTAGGTCGTGCATATTCTGCCAGCCAAAAAGATCCATATACCCATATGAATAGTGAGGGGTAGCATAGAGCTGGTCAAAGGTATTGTAGTCTCCACTTGTTGGGTCGGTATCCCCTGTGGCCATAAAGTATTCTATGCCTAATGTTGGCTTTAACTGCATATCAAAGGTATACCAGGCATCTAAATAAAAGGCACCTGCTGCTCTATCCTGAAAGACACCACCTACCAAGGCATCTCCGAGTTGAAGGGAACCATTTATATCATAGCCAATAGCCTTTCCAATCTTCCCGTAGGCCCTAAGGCCCAGTGTGTAAATGTCCTCTCCATTGTCCCGATTGTCATAAATGGTGTATACATCAATATCGCCCCCTGGATAAGGCTCTTTTAAGGTAAGCCAGGCAACCAAGGTATCTGCAGGTTCCCCAAACCAGGTATGCTCAAAGAGCCGACCCGTCCACTGAGGTCTAACCCAGTTTAAGTAAGCAAGGTCAACGCTAATTTTTTTATCCTTAAAGGTTACCATAGCCCCATCGTAGGTAATGACCTTGTTTCCCCATCCTATAGTAGTTCCAATAAGCCTGTGTTTAAGATAAAATACCTCTCTTCTCCCGGCCCACATGGAAAATGGTCTATCTTTAGGTTCATAAAAGGCATATGCCTGCTGGATATCAAAGGCAGTATCATTAGCATAGGGACAGACCATTCCCGGCTCATGCGTGGTAAAATCCCTTGCATCTTCAAACATAAGGTGGAATCCCATTTCCTCATTAGGTCTAAATTCCACATAGAGCCTGGTTTGCCAAAGAGAAAGGTCATCATGTACCTTCTTTTGAGCCAGAGATCCAGGCGCATAGTAACTGTCCTTTATCTCCTGTCTGAATCTAAATCGACCACCAAACTTAAACTTTCCATCAAGCAGTGTTATGCCTTCTTTGTAGCTGGTGAAGCCAGCCGCCTCCAAATAACTAGATACACAAAAGACAAAACAAAATACTACCGATAAGACTAAGAACATCTTTTTCATGATTACCCTCGTCTCCTCCTTTTTTAAAAAAACACTTGATCTAGGGAAGGGACTCAGGTAAGATGGGATTGACACACCAAAAAGGGTGAAACCTGTGGTGTGCCGGGGGAGGGGCTATCAGGATAAAGAACTTGGCGGTTCGCTGATAGCTCTCTCTTACCTAAATCTTTCCCACAATCAACCTCCTTATAATTTCATTCTCTCATCAATATTACGTTTATGGCCTTTACAATCACCTTGACTGTATCCCCTTCTTTTATCCCCAGATCATTTAATGAGTCTACTGTGAAAACCGATGCCATCATAGATTCTGCTGGAATCTTTACATACGCTAGGGTCATTACACCATCTTTCACTATCTTTGTTACCTCACCAACCAATTGGTTCCTAACACCTATCTTCATTGGCTCACCTCTTTTTCAATATTTCTATGCAAATTTAGAAATCAGAGAACAGATTCCTGGCTTCTAACTTCTGTTCTCTGGCTTCTTATTTTGACTTTTGCATTTTGCATTTTTCATTGTCTTTTTTTTATGCCTTCTCAATCAATATCTTTATTATCTCTCCTTCTTCCTTTACTTCTACTATCTTATTTCCTCTAAAAGTGGCTAGTCTTTGTACATTTTCCTTTGAAGGCGGATAGTCTACAATTACCTCCAATGTCTGCCCTGTTTTCATGGTTGATAATGCCTCGTCTGTTTTCATAACTGGCACCGGGCAAACCTCACCGCATACATCAATTGTTATATCTGCCATAGGCACCTCCTATCCTAAAATAGCCTTAATAAAAGGGCCAATAAACTTATGGAATACTATAGCTCCTAGATAAAGCCCCACTAGATACACTATGGCGCTCTTGCTCCCTTCAGCAGCCATCACATGCTGCCTAAATGGACACCCACCAGCCATTGTTGAGCCAAAGCCCAGTCCAAATCCACCAATCATAGCAAGGATTATATGCGCCCATACCTTTGGAGACCAAGTGATAGGGTCCCCAGGGACAGGCAAAATAGGGCTTGGGTTTGAATTTATTCCCATGGTCGCCCACTTTTTTAAAAATACAGGGCTTCCATTTAAAAACCAGGGAAATGTCTTAATGGCCGGGGAGATAAAATGAAATATATAAAAGCCAAGGAAAGCAAATATTAAAAAGGTAAATAGTCCTTTTATCAAGTATGTATCCCTTACCAGAAGATAGTCCCTTATCCCCCCTATAAAGCACATCCTTGCCCTTTGACCAATATAGCCAAAAAGCAACCCCAAACACAAAGTTGCAATTGGTGGCAATATATCCATGCTAGCTCCTATAGACCAATTTTTTTAGTACTTGGCAGCCCGTAAATACCCCTACCCCAATCATTATAAGCCCTATAGCTGCAGTTATATCCAGGTATGCGGTCTTAAGTACTGTCCTTATGGGGCAACCTCCAAATGTTAAGGCAGATATTATAACCATCATCCCCCAGAAGAATTCCGGAAGGGGCCTTTGCCAGGCTACCCTCATCACCTTCCACCTAAATTCCTTATTTACATTCGCCGCTATGTATGCACCGATCAATACCCCTATAACGGTGAGGAGTGGAAAATTATAAGATACTGGGCCACCAGGGATTATCAATTTGCCGCCAGAAAGGCCATATATGGGGTATATATGAGCAGCAATCCAATTCATTAAATCCCTTACATGGCAGGCAATGCAGATGCCATAGGCAGGTGGGGGTATGACATGAAAGAATGCCTGAACTGCTGCAGCCAAGAAACCTACAATAGCGCCTACAACCGCTGCCGTCATGCGCATAGTTTCAATTCCCTTAATGCATCTTT
>LJNA01000119.1 GCA_001304365.1 Syntrophobacter sp. DG_60
CGGGGTCTGGGGCGAAGCCCCAGAGTAAACTGAGTTGCTATTTGTGCAAGTGGGATGATTAAGATATTAAGTGGAAGAGATATTCTGGCTTATAAAGAGGCCTTTTTTCAGCCCTATCATGCAGATTATCTTGCCATGTTCTCCAGTATCTTTGGGGGAATCATCAAGGAACCCATATTTATGATGATCCCTATGGATGATCACATGGTTCATCGTGGTGATGGTATATTTGAGGTAGTTAAATGTCAATCGGGCTGGCTTTACCAAATAGATGCCCACTTAAGACGCTTAGAAAATTCTGCAAAAATTATCGGCCTTAAGCTCCCTGTTTTTTTTAAAGATATAAAGCAGATTATTAAGGAAACTGTTAGAGCAGGCGGCGAGAAGGACTGCCTTGTGCGCATATTTGTCTCACGTGGACCAGGTGGATTCACTACCAACCCATTTGAATGCCTAGAGAGCCAAATTTATGTAATGGTCACTCGCCTAAATAGGCCACCTTTAGAGCACTATATCCAAGGAGTAAAGGTCATTATCAGTAAGATTCCAATTAAACCTGGCGTTTTTGCACAAGTGAAATCCTGTAATTACTTGCCAAATGTATTAATGAAAAAGGAGGCCATAGAGGCAGGTGCACATTATGCCATCCTTTTAGACGAAAAAGGATTTTTAGCAGAAGGAGCTACTGAAAGTATAGGCATTTTATCCAAAAGTAATTACCTAAAATTTCCTAAATTTGGGCGGATATTAAAAAGCATCACTGTTTCTCGTTTAGTCAATTTGGCAAAAAGCTTAATAAAACAAGGACTTTTAAAGGACATTGTCTTTAGAGACATTCCTGTAGAAGAGGTCTATACTGCTAAGGAAGTCTTCCTTTTAGGCACTACTATAGATGTTCTGCCAGTTACATCCTTTGAGGACAGGGAGGTTAACCATGGTAGGCCTGGTTCAGTGGCCAAGGCCTTAAAAACCCTTATTGAAAGGGATGTGTTCTGTAAAGAAGTATCAGAACAAAGCTTAATTTAAGCCACAGATTTACACAGAATGACGCAGATCATCAGGATTTTAAATATAAGAATATTTTCTGGGGGGTATCGGCGAAAATCTGTGGCAAATTTTATAATTCCCGATGTATAAACATATTTAACAAGTATCTAGGGGTAATGATATAACGAAAGTAGTTCCCTTTCCTTCTTCACTATGAAAGTTAATCTTTCCTCCATGGGCATCTACAATCTTTTTAACTGTAGCTAAGCCAAGCCCTGTACTTCTATTCTTTGTACTAAAAAATGGCTGGAATATTTTATTTTTATATTTCTTAGGAATACCTGGTCCTTTATCTATCACTTCCATAATTAGATTAGACCCTGATCTATAAACATTCATTGTTGCTAGCTGGTTTGGTGCTGCATGGACTGCATTAGTGAGTAGATTCATCAAGACCTCATTAAAGCGGTGGGCATCTATTTTCACACAGGGAATATCCGAGAGAAAGTTGATCTTAATTTGTGCATTTTCAGCAATGTTTACTAGATTGACTACCCTTTTCACTAGAGATTTTATTTCCTCAGGCCTTGGGTTTAGCTCCAAAGGCTTTGCCAGGTTCAACATACCATGGATCATTTCTTCCAGCCAATTTGTCTCTTTTATTATAATTTCTAGTTTCTCCCGATTAGGGTCATCGTGAGAGAGTTTTTTCTGGATAACACGCGCGAAGCCGCCTATGACCACTAAAGGGGTCTTAAGTTCATGGGCAATGGCAGCCGCTGCTTGACCTATAAGTGCTAAGTGCTCTGCCTGTCTCAGCCTCTCTCTTTCAGCCTTTTCTTTATCTACTAAGAAGCCTGTTAGAAGACCAAAAAAATAAAAGAGGGTCAGTTCATATAAAGTATCTGATTTAAGAGGCAGTATAGAAGGCAAGTATAGGATGTTGGCCAGCACAGCGCAGATTAGACCGCCCTTTAAACCGCCTAAAAGACTGCCCATAAAGATAGGCAGATAATAAAGACGATGAAATACTCCTTTTAAATAAATATCTTTAATAACATTATTTTGGACAATGTAGATAATGGCTAGTAGAGATAGGGTTATTCCCCATTTTATACGGACATCGACATGTTCTCTCCAAAGTGAAAAAATTTGTATTGTAAATTATTTTTTAGCAATTTAAATTTAGGATGTAAAAAAATATCTGAATGCAGAATTTTTTCTTGACAGTAGACTGAGTGTATGCTATAAGTGTCTAAACGAGGGAAGGCAAGAATAAAACGTGGAAGGAGGTGAAATAGGCTTAACTAAGAGTCTAAGAGTCTTTTAACATTAAATCTTCAGGAGGTAAAATTATGCCAAGTTGTGTAATCTGGGAAAAGTGTGATGGCTGTCAAAAGGCAGAGAGGACAGCATGTATGTACATCTGCCCCAATGATCTAATGATACTGGACAGGGAAACCATGAAAGCCTATAACCAGGAACCTGAACTCTGCTGGGAATGCTATAATTGTGTAAAAATTTGCCCACAACAGGCCGTTATAATGAGGGGTTATGCTGACTTTGTACCACTTGGAAGTCAGGTTGTCCCTCTAAGGGGTACAGATTCCATCATGTGGACATGTACTTATAGGGATGGGACCATTAAGAGATTTAAGTTTGCTATCAGGACTACACCAGAGGGCTCTATTGAGCCTTATGCAGGTTATCCACCTATGGATAGGGCGAAGATTGATGACCTTTATCTTTATTCAGAGCCAGATACCTTGATGGGCAAAGAGATTCCGCTACCACCTATTAAAAGATAATAATAAAGATTAAGGAGGTAAAAGACTATGGGTTTAACCAGTGCAGATTTTGAAGTAGTTGAGGTAAGCACCGATTTATTGATAATCGGTGGGGGCATGTCTGCCTGTGGGGCGGCCGTAGAGGCAAAATACTGGGCAGGCGATGATGTTAAGGTTCTTCTGGTAGATAAGGCTGCTATGGAGAGAAGTGGTGCTGTAGCCCAGGGCCTCTCTGCCATAAATACCTACCCTGGATGGTCCAGAGATGAGAATACTCATGAAGACTACATAAAATATGTTTCACAGGATTTGATGGGTGTCACCAGAGAGGATTTGGTCTGGGATATGACTACCCATGTGGATGGCTCTGTTCATCTGTTTGAAAAGTGGGGTCTTCCTATCTGGAAGGACGCAGAGGGAAAGTACCTCCATGAAGGTAGATGGCAGATTATGATTCACGGTGAGTCCTATAAGTGCATTGTAGCAGAGGCAGCCAAGATGGCCTTGGGAGAAGAGAACTACCTTGAACGTATATTTATTGTAAAGCTGCTCTTAGATGAAAAAGAGCCCAATAGGATAGCTGGTGCAGTAGGTTTTAGCGTGAGAGAAAACAAGTTTTATGTCTTTAAGTGCAATGCTGCCATTGTCTGCACCGGTGGTGCGGTGCATGTCTTTAGACCTCGTGCAGTAGGTGAAGGACTAGGGAGGACCTGGTATCCGCCCTGGAGCACAGGTTCTACATATGCCATGATGGGGGAAATTGGTGCTAAACTTACCCAGATGGAGGTAATATTTATCCCTGCCAGATTTAAAGACGGATATGGTCCAGTAGGTGCATGGTTTCTGTTTTTTGCTGCAAAGGCCACAAATTTTGCTGGTGAGGAATATATGATCAAAAATGCACCTGAGTTTGAGAAGTGGGCACCTTATGGGACTATTAAGCCACTTCCTACCTGCTTAAGAAATCATGCTATGATGATAGAGATGTTTTCTGGAAGAGGGCCAATTTTTATGCGAACAGATTGGGCCATGCAGACCATCATTGAGAAAGAGCCCAAGAGGGTAAAAGAGGTAGAGTCTGAGGCCTGGGAAGACTTTTTGGATATGACCATTAGTCAGGCAGACATATGGTGCGCCTATAATATCCATCCTGAAAAGACACCATATGAGATTATGCCAGCAGAGCCCTATTTTATTGGTTCACATTCTGGTCAGGGAGGTGCCTGGGCTAGCGGCGATGCAAGGATTTCTCCTCCAGAGTATTGCTGGGATTATAATGGGGTAAATTACAACAGGATGACTACTGTAAATGGCCTATTTGGAGCAGGTGATGCAATTGGTGGAAATCCTCACAAGTTTTCATCTGGCTCCCATGCAGAAGGCAGGATAGCGGCAAAGAATGCTATTAAATTTATCTTAAATAACAAAGATTTCGCACCAACTCCAAAGGGTGTGGACAAAGCCAAAGAAGAGGTACTAAGGCCATTAGATACCTTTGATAAAAATAAGGCATATGGTTCACTGCCTGATATAAATCCTGCTTATATTAGGCCAAGGCAGATGCTGTACAGGATTATGAAGTGCATGGATGAATATGCAGCCGGCGTTGGCTCTATGTATAGGACCAATAAAGCCCTGCTCGAGACCGGTCTAAAACTGCTTGAGCTGATGAAGGAAGATTCAGAAAAACTGGCAGCAGAAGACCTGCATGAACTTATGAGGTGCTGGGAGAATTACCACAGGATCCGGACTGCAGAAGCCCATGTAAGACATAAGCTCTTTAGGGAAGAGACCAGGTGGCCAGGATACTATTACAGGGCTGATTTCCCAGATATGGATGATGCAAACTGGAGAGCCTTTACGGTTTCACAATATGACCCGGCAACCGGCGAGTATGCTATGGAGAAAGTACCTTACATCTCAGTACTTAAATAGTGATAAGCTCCAGGTGCTTAGCACCTGGAGCTTTTCTTTATTATTTATAAAACAATTAAATAAATATCAGGTTTAATAACCTACAGATTTAAATAGATTTAAAGCGCTTGGAAAAAAAAATAACTAAATTTTAATGAGGCTAGAAGACAGATTGCCTCAAAAAGGTGGAGGATAATAGATGGTAGAAAAGGCTGTAACTGAAACTGTGTTAGTAGTTGGTGGGGGTATGAGTGGGGTTACTGCCGCAGTAGAGGTAGCTGAGGTGGGCTATGATGTCCTCCTTATAGAAAAAAGGCCATACTTAGGGGGAAGGGTAGCCCAGTTATATCAATATTTCCCCAAATTATGCCCTCCCTTATGTGGAATGGAGATAAATTATAAGAGGATAAGAAACAATCCCCGTATTAGAGTTTTTACCTTAGCTGAAGTACAGAGCATTTCAGGTCAAGAAGGTGATTTTGATGTAGTCATAAAGATAAATCCAAGGTATGTCAATGAAAATTGTACCTGTTGTGGTGAATGTGCCAAGGTATGCTCTTTAGAAATACCTAGTGAGTTTGACTATGGTATGAGCAAGACCAAGGCCGCTTATTTACCATATGAGATGGCCTTCCCCATGAGGTATGTGTTGGCACCCGAAATTATTGGGACAGAAGATGCTAAAAAATGTTTAGAAGCTTGTAAATACAATGCTATTGACTTAGAAATGAAGCCCAAGGATTTTACAGTAAAGGTAGGTTCTATTATCTGGGCCACAGGGTGGAAACCATATGATGCTGCAAAGATAGATAATCTGGGATTTGGTCAGTACAAAAACATTATTACAAATGTAATGATGGAAAGGCTAGCAGCCCCTGGTGGGCCAACAAAGGGAAAGATTGTCCGTCCTTCCGATGGGGGGACTATTGAGAGTGTGGCCTTTGTTCAGTGTGCTGGCTCAAGGGATGAGAACCATCTGCCTTTTTGTTCAAATATTTGTTGTTTGGCCTCTATGAAACAAGCTCATTATGTAAGGGAACAGTATCCTAATGCAAAAATATATATCTTTTATATAGATGTTAGACCTTTTGGAAGGTTTGAGGATTTCTATACTAGGATACAAGGAGAAAATGTAAATTTTATCAAAGGAAAAGTAGCCAAGGTTGAAGAGGATCCAAAGACAAAGAAGGTAACTGTAGAGGCTGAAGATATCTTATCAGTTACTAAGATGAGAAAAACAGTAGACCTGGTAGTTTTGGCTACAGGAATGGCCCCTACCACAATAGATGAGAAATTGCCTTTTGAGGCCATGTATGATGATTTGGGGTTTTTGGTCTCTGATCTTCAAAAGCCAGGGATTTATCCTGCTGGTTGTGTTAGAAGGCCTATGGATGTCATGACATCTGTAAAGGATGCAACTGCAGCAGCACTTAAGGCCATTCAATCTATTGTCAGGAGGTAATCTTATGGAAAAAAAGATGGGGGTTTATATCTGTACAGGCTGTGATATTGGAAATTCTCTTGATATAGAAAGGTTATCCAAGGTACCCACTGAGGAGTATAAGATACCTGTTTGTAAGACACATGCATTTTTGTGTGGGGAAGAGGGCCTTAAGGTTATAAAGGAAGACATTGAAAAAGAGGGTGTTAATACGGTTTTAATAGCTGCCTGTTCACCCCGAGTAAACTGGGATGTCTTCAATTTCGGTCCATCTGTTATTACGGAGCGTGTCAACATAAGGGAAATGGTAGCTTGGTCTCATCCCAAAGGCGAGGAAGCCACGCAGGAATTGGGAGAAGATTATTTGAGGATGGGCATTGCCAGGGCAGAGAAGGTTGGAATACCAGAGGGCTATACTACTGAGGAGGAATATACTAAGACAATCCTGGTAGTAGGTGGTGGGATTGCTGGTATGACTGCTGCATTAGAGGCTGCAAGGGCAAATTATAAGGTTGTGTTGGTAGAAAAACAGGAAAAACTTGGTGGATGGGCGGCAAAGTGGGTGAAACAATTTCCAAAACACCCACCATATCAGATGTTAGAGGATACCGGGGTAGCAGCCAAGATTAAAGATGTAGAGGCAAATGCCAATATAGAGGTCTATACCTCAACAACTGTCAAAAAAGCCGAGGGGCAACCAGGTGGGTACAGTGTGATTTTATCTCAAAATGGAAAAGAAGAAGAGATAAAATTTGGGTCTATCATTGTAGCCAGTGGTTGGAAGCCTTATGATGCCAATAAACTTGAGCATTTTGGTTATGGGAAATATCCTAATGTAATTACAGACATTATGATGGAAGAGATGGCTGCTAGCGCAAA
>LJNA01000120.1 GCA_001304365.1 Syntrophobacter sp. DG_60
ACCATGAGCACCGATTGGGATACCCAGATTGCAGGTGCAGTAGGTGCAGCTCTTTTTGGTTATGCCCTGGTTCAGAAAGGAAAGGGGAGAAAGAAAACCTAACAGCCCTTCTTTAAACCTATCTTTAATCTTATCTCTTTAAAGATACATTGATAGAAATATGTTTTTTGGTTATTATACTTGACAGGCTATTGTCTTTTTAATCTTTTCATGGATCTATTTTTTGAAAACCAAATATGTTTAAATTATTTCTGATTATTGTGGTTATTACGATGCTTTTTTTCTCTGTCATGATTCATGAGTGTGCTCATGGTCTGGCCGCATTATTTTTTGGTGATGATACCGCAAAAAGAGAGGGTAGGTTATCCCTTAATATAATGAGACATATAGATCTTGTGGGTACCATTATTTTACCACTGATTTTACTGATAACCCGATCAGGTATCATCTTTGGTTGGGCCAAACCGGTTCCAGTTATAGCAAGCAGGCTACGAAATCCTGCCAGGGATTACACCTTTGTCTCCCTTGCTGGCCCTATATCAAATATCCTTTTAGCCTTTGCCTTTGCCATTTTATTACCTTTCTCAATGATGGTTTTTAAGGAGAATGGTACCCTTATTTCTCTTGTAAGCTTTATTTGTTCTCTGTGGCTTATCTTCTTCCCTATCCTCTTTCGGTCCGGTATCAGCAGTTTGCAAGATATGGCTTCTTAATAATCCTGATCCTCATCATTACAGATGCCTTAAAATACCCTTTCCTTTTTGCTGATTATCTTTCCAGGAATTTACTTAGCGGGATGGATACTGTAGGGCATTTTTTTGGGTAGATATTATATTGAGGGAAAAAAATGAAATAGATGCAGGCTCTTTAATCTTGACCAGATAATGTCTAATTTTTTAATATTAAATATTGGGGTGAGTGACGGGACTTGAACCCGCGACAACTGGGGCCACAACCCAGTGCTCTACCAACTGAGCTACACCCACCACAATATAATATCTTCTTATCATAATATTCATTTATTGGCAATCAGATATTTCTGTTATAGTTCTTCAAAGTTATGCTAGTTAAAGATAATAAAAATGTGATCTTTAGGCAGATACCATCTGTAGATTTTCTTCTGGGGTCATCTACTATTATGAGCATCCTATCGAATACTCAAAGGGCTCTGGTTTTGAGGGCAACTCATCAAGTTTTGGATGAGCTTAGGGGAAATATAGAAAGAGCTCGGATAGGCGATGAATTGCCAGATTTAGAGTTAAACGATGTATTTGATCAGATAGTAAAAAGGATATCAATCCTCTCTCAACCAAGCTTAAGATGGGTCATTAATGCAACTGGAGTTATTGTGCATACCAATTTGGGACGATCTCTCTTGTCTAAAAAGGTTATTGCCAGGTTTAACTCCTTAGCAGGTTGTTATAATAATTTAGAATATGATCTAAAGACTGGTAGAAGGGGTACGAGGTATGTCCATGTGGAGGAGATCCTTAAGGAGCTGACTGGAGCAGAGGGAGCTATGGTTGTTAATAATAATGCAGCGGCTGTTCTCATTGCCCTAGATACCATTGCAAAAGATAGGGAGGTTATTATTTCCAGAGGCCAATTGGTAGAAATTGGCGGTTCCTTTCGGATACCTGATGTCATGAGAAAAAGTGGGGCGAGGATGTTTGAGGTAGGAACTACCAACAAGACAACTATCAGTGATTATGAGTCTGCTATTGTACCAGATACCGCTCTTTTACTTAAGGTTCACACTAGCAATTTTCAAACAGTAGGATTCACAGAGGAAGTAAGATTAAAAGAGCTTGTTGCTTTAGGAAAGAAATATGGTCTTCCTGTGATGGAGGATCTTGGTAGCGGTTGCTTTATCGATTTTTCCAGGTATGGACTTAAAAAGGAACCAACAGTTCAGGACTCCGTAGCAGAAGGAGCAGATATAATCACCTTCAGTGGTGATAAAATGTTGGGTGGGCCACAAAGCGGAATAATTCTTGGAAAAAAAGAGATTATTTCAGCTATAAAGGCCAACCAGTTGAGCAGGGCCCTTAGGGTAGATAAATTAACCCTCCTCGCACTTCAGGAAACGCTTTATATCTACAGGGATGAGAACAGGGCAATTAGACAAATACCCACCTTGAGGATGTTATGCCAGTCATATCAGAGTCTATGTCGAAAGGCGAGAAAATTATTGGGTCTGATCGGAAGGGTAAATGAGAATAATTTTTTAATAGGCCTTTGTGATGGTTTATCCCGTGTAGGTGGTGGCGCTATGCCTTTAGAGGAGATACGGAGCAGGCTTCTTTACATATCTCCCCGAAAATTTTCAGCCGCTTATATCGTAGAATTTTTAAGGTCCTATAATCCACCAATTATCGCAAGGCTTGAGAAAGATCAAGTTTTACTGGATGTAAGAACAATACAAGAAAAAGAGATAAATATTGTAGCCGAGGCTATAAAAAATATATGCAATAAAACCAGTTAATTAAAAAATTCGCCACCACCTTTTTCTTTAAACCCTATTAGAAAGTTTACACAAGGCTTGCATGCCCGCAACTTATTAGTTCTTTTACACTGCCATAAATTATAAGTCTTTTTTCTGACAGGGTAAACGACTGGCTATGTACTATAGACTTTCTTTTAATTCTTTGCCCGGGCGAAACCTGACAACCTTGCTGGCTTTAATCTGAATCGGTGTCCCAGTCTGTGGGTTTCTTCCAGTTCTTGCCTTTCTTTTAACTACTACAAAGGTCCCAAAACCAGCTAAAGGAAGCCTGCCATCCTTTTTTATAGTTGATTTTGCAAAAGCGAGGAAAGAGTTTAGTGCTCTTTCTGAATCAGCTTTTGTTAAACCAGTATCTTTAGCTATACCTGCTATTAATTCTGCTTTTGTCATGTGTCTCATCCTCCTATTCTTTTTTAATTATTAGATGCCAAAGATGCCTTCATTAATTATTACTTTTCCCCCCTTTCCCTGTAAATTTTCTTTGATGGTCTTTTTTAAGAAGGTAGATAGTCACTTTTTATAAGTGAGATACTCTTTCAGGCCGCCATGGCAGAAATTTAAAATTGAAGCACTAAAGAGATAAAGAGATAGCGGCTTTATTAGCATAGTGTTTGAGCAATTTCAATAAAAAATATTGCAAGTTTTTGAAAATTATTTTTTAGTTTCTAAGATAGTGATAAAATATATTTTAAATCTGCAATATTAACTAGTAGATACTATAATTTTCTAAATCAAATAATTAATTAAAAATTTTTTTATATTCTAATCATTGATCATATCGTAAAAAGTAAAAAAGCATGTCATTGCGAGCGGAGCGAAGCAATCTCCTGTAACATAACTTATTGTATTTATTAGATTGCTTAGGGCTAAAGCCCTCGCAATGACGCCAGGGCATGACTTTTTACGAATGCATCAATCATTGAGTCAGAGCCAAATCCAGCATTGACAAATATATATTGAGATTATAATTTGAAAATATTATTTGCAACAGGGGTTTTGTATTTAAAAAATAAATGGACACATTAATGAATACTATTATTGCAAAAGTACTTAAGGAAAGCCTAAGGATCAAAAAAGATGTTATCAGTAAAGACACCGCTAAATTTATAGATCTTGCTGAATATATTTCTAGAGCCTTTAACAATGACAAAAAGCTTATGATATGTGGTAATGGAGGAAGTGCAGCTGATGCCCAACATATCGCTGCAGAATTTGTTAACAGGTTTCAGTTAGAACGTCAGCCTTTACCAGCCATGGCACTTACTACCGATACTTCTATCATTACAAGTGTTGCCAATGATTATGGGTATGAAGAAATTTTTTCTAAGCAAATTAAAGCCCTTGGTGTAGAAGGAGATATCTTGCTTGCCATTTCAACAAGTGGAAGGTCGGGAAACATTCTTTCTGCCATAAGGACTGCCAAGGAGGGAGGATTATATACTGTTGGTTTAATGGGGGGAGATGGTGGAGAGATGCTCACATTAGTAGATTTAGCTTTAGTGGTTGAAAGTAACCAGACCCCTCGGATTCAAGAAGCCCATATCCTGGCCGGACACCTAATCTGTGAGTTAGTTGATTATATTCTTTTCAAAAGAAGCCCTTGTGTATAGCTAAATCAATTTATATGATGGCTTGAATAGAGATCTAATATCTTGATGAACCAAAAAAAATGGACGAATTTAAACCAATATCTTTAAAAAATATACAAACCTATTCTCTCAAAAAAAGGCAGAGCAAGGTCTCGATAAAGGATTTCGGATCGAGTTGGATATCAGGCGGTAAGATGAGCCTTTGGTTCGAAAGGCTACCAAATATTTTAGCAGGAAATGATCTTAGAAGGTTGATTGATAGATTAACAATAGCCGTAAAAGAGAAAAAGACTATTATTGTAGCTATGGGGGCTCATACCATTAAGGTTGGATTAAGTCCTGTAATATTGGATTTGATGGAAAGAGAAATAATTACAGGTATAGCCATGAATGGTGCCGGCATTATACATGATTTAGAGGTAGCCATGGTTGGTGCCACCTCAGAAGATGTAGATAATGAACTTCCTAATGGCAGATTTGGAATGGCTAAAGAGACAGGAGAGTTTCTCAACAGGGCAATTAAGGAAGGCGCTCAAAAAGGGGAGGGATTGGGCTATTCGGTTGGGAAGAATATTCTCAAGGCATCCTTTCCTCATAACAGGTTTAGTTTATTAGCTGAGGCTGCGAGAATGAATATTCCTCTCACAGTGCACGTAGCTATAGGTACGGATATTATACATTTTCATCCAACTGTAGATGGATCTGCAATAGGAAAAGCTTCGCATCTTGATTTTCGAATTTTTGCCACCTTGGTCTCAAACCTTGAAGGTGGTGTATACATCAATCTTGGTTCAGCAGTTATCTTGCCAGAGGTATTTTTAAAGGCCCTTACCCTTGTCAGAAACCTGGGGTTTAATGTCAAGGGATTTACAACGGTCGACATGGATTTCATAAGACATTATAGGCCTATGGTCAATGTAGTTAAAAGACCAACACTTGAGGGTGGCGAGGGATTTTCTCTAACTGGGCACAATGAGATTATGTTTCCCCTCCTTGCAGCAGCCTTGATTGAAAATTTAGAGAAAAAATTTTTTTCTTAAAAAATAAAAATGGTAGAAGAGGTGTTCAGGATTGGATTTGGTCACGATGTTCACAGGCTGGTTGAAGGAAGACCTTTGATATTAGGAGGTGTTAAAATACCATATTTAAAAGGTCTCTTAGGTTATTCTGACGCCGATGTCTTAACACATGCTGTGATAGATGCCATCCTT
>LJNA01000013.1 GCA_001304365.1 Syntrophobacter sp. DG_60
TAGAGCTAAGGAGTGGGCAGATAAAAAGACTCATTCATTATCCAGGGATTAACATTGCCCCAGCTTTTTCCCCTGATGGGAAAGATATTGCAGTAACCTTAAATAAAAGGGGGAAACAGGGTATTTATTTAGTGGATAAAAGAGGGGACATGAAAAAATGTCTTGTTGAACATTGGGGAATTAATGTTTCTGCTAGCTTCTCACCGGATGGAAAAAAAATTGCCTTTGTTTCAGACCGTGGGGGCAGTCCACAAATCTATACCTTGGGTTTAAACACAGGCAGTATAAATCGCCTCACTTTTGAGGGAAGTTACAATACATCTCCAGTGTGGTCACTCAAAGGAGATTATATTGCCTACACAGGTATAGTGGATGGACATTTTCAGATATTTATGATAGAACCCAATGGAAATAATCTAAGGCAGCTTACTTATGATAAAGTTAACCATGAAAGCCCAAGCTTCTCGCCAGATGGACACTTTTTGGCCTTTAGCCAACAAGGGAAAATTTATGTATTACGATTGTTTGATGGTCATTCTTTTCCCATTAGTGGCGTTTTGGATATGCAGACGCAGCCGCGTTGGTCGCCAAGGTTGATTAAAAAATAGAAAGGAGGTGAGAATGAATGAAGTATGGTTGGATTCTAGGAGTTATTTTTTTAATGATGATTTTTGCCTTTGCTTGCGCTAAGAAAAAAGTAGTAAAACCTGAGGCAGTGACTCCAGCTCCTGAAGTGGAAAAGGCGTTTCCGGAGGAGGCTCCTGAAGAGTTGGCTGCAGAGGGAATAGAAGAGGCAAGGATTAGGGAAGAAGAACTGGCAAGGGAAAGAGCGCTAAAAAGGGGAATTGCTGTATTTGAAGATGAAAATATCCATTTTGATTTTGACAAATACAATATCCGCCCTGATGCTGCAGAAATTTTAAAAAGGAAGGCGGAGTGGCTAAAGGCACATCCTGATGTTCGTTTACTTATTGAAGGCCACTGCGATGAGCGAGGTACAGAAGAGTACAACCTGGCCTTAGGCGAACGTAGGACTAACAGTGCCCAACAATTTCTATTGAATCTGGGGGTTGATGTCAGTTATATCTCTACCATTAGTTATGGGGAAGAAAGGCCAATAGACCCAGGCCACAATGAAGAAGCATGGGCGAAAAACAGAAGGGCCCACTTTGTAATAACAGGGTATTAGTCTGACAGGGGCCTATGCCCCTGTCAATATTTAAAAAATGAAAAAGATTTTATTTTTTTTACTAACCATTATTCTTATTGGGTGCGCTACTAAAAAGGATGTAACCTTAATTGAAAAAGACATTATAAGAATAGATAGTAGATTAAATGCAGTAGAAAATAATTTCACTGCACGACTTTCCAAATTAGAGAAAGACATTAAGGACATCCAAAAACCCGGTTTTCTAGTTCAATTAGATGATTTTCGAACTGCCTTGGATGAATTAAATGGAAGATTAGAAGAAAATAGTTATCAACTACAAAAATTGAGTGATGAAATTGAAGCATATAAGCAAGAGAACAATAGGGATAGAGAGGCTTTGCTTATGCGCATGACCTCCTTGGAAAAGGGGTTTCAGGAGCTAGAAAGGGTAGTGGAAAAACAAAAGGAAAAATTAAAGGCCACTAAACTCAAACTTATAGGCCTGGGTCCTAAGGGTGTATATCAAGAGGCCTTAAAGCTTTATAAAAAAGGCGAATATGAAAATGCTAGAGAATTATTTGAAAAATTATTAAAAGAATACCCAAATTCTTCACTTGCAGGGAATGCCCAATTTTGGATAGGTGAGATCTATTTTTCTCAAAAGCGGTTTGAAGAAGCCATTTTGGCATATCAAGAAGCAATAAAGAAATATCCTAAAAATGTCAAGATTCCTGGAGCATTGCTAAAACAGGCTCTTTCCTTTGCAGCCTTAGGCGATAAGGATACAGCCAAGGTTTTACTTGACCAGTTGATAAAGAAATACCCAGAGACAGAGCAAGCCAAGATTGCACAAGGAAAATTGAAGAACCTTTAACCCAAAACCATGTAAATAGTCCATTCGTTAATTAGTCAATTGGTTGAGTCGTCAAATAGTGAAATATTCATTGCTGAGTGCCTCCTCTTAAATTTAACGGTTTAACGAGTTAACTATTTAACGAATCTTAGTTGCAATTAAGTTGCATTTAATATATATATAAATATATATGGGTGAGCTTTATAATCCAGAAAAGATGTTATTAACCAAAGGTATTTCACCTACACCATTGCGTTTAGCAGTACTTGAATTGTTGATTTCTGCAAAGAAGAGCCTTACCTCTGAAGAAATCTTAAATTATGTTAGTCCAAAAATGCCCATTAATAAAGTAACTGTCTATAGGATACTTGAAAAGTTAGTAAAGGCAGGATTAGCAAGGCAGCTTTCTATAGGTCGCCCCTTTCGTTATGAGCTGGCAAGCAAGAGGCATAAAGCCCACCCCCACTTGATATGTAAGTTATGCGGAGGCGTAGAGTGCCTTGACATTTTAGAATTTACATCTATACTCTCTAGCTTGTGTAAAGTTTATGGATTTAAAAGTGAAAAAGTAGAGATTTATATAAGGGGAATCTGTAAGAAATGTCAGACATAGATAAAAAAATTTTTAATTTGATATATGCAACTTAGTTGCATAAAAGGAGGGAAAGATGAAAAACGATCAGTTAAAAGAACAAGAGATTATGATTAGACAATCGCTATCCAAGATAAAAAACAAGATTATGATAATGAGTGGCAAAGGCGGCGTGGGAAAGAGTACAATGGCTGTTTGTCTGGCTATTGATTTATCAAGGCGCGGCTATAAGACAGGTATATTAGATGTGGATTTGCATGGGCCAAGTGTTCCTAGAATGCTGGGCATTGGTGGTCCTTTGGATATGGCTCCTTCTGAGCAGCTTATTCCAAAGGCCGTAGCTAAAAATTTATCTGCCATTTCTATTGAGTATCTATTGGCAGACAAGAACCAGGCAGTGATATGGAGGGGCCCATTAAAACACTCAGCCATCGCCCAATTCATAGGGCAAGTAGCGTGGGGAAATTTAGATTATCTAGTAATTGATTCCCCACCTGGTACAGGGGATGAGCCACTGTCTGTAGCACAGCTTATTCCTGCTGCCAAGGCAGTGATAGTAACCCAGCCACAGGAGGTATCCTTGGCTGATATAAGAAAGGCCATTACATTCTGTAATCAGGTAGAGATGGAGGTTATAGGGATTATAGAAAACATGAGTGGCCTTATCTGCCCACATTGTGGAAAGAAACTCTATATCTTTAAGTCTGGTGGAGGTGAAAAAGTAGCGCTAACTGCAGGCATACCGTTTTTAGGTGCATTAAACTTTGACCCTGCTGTAGTAGACGCTTCTGACGCAGGCACATTGGTTCAATATATGTCTGATGAAAAAAGGACTTATAATCAAGATTTTAAAAAGATTGTAGAAAATATAACTAAAAGATTAGAAGAGACTGCATTTAAGCCTGTTTCTATAGATGAGATAAGGAAGTCTAAATCCATAAAGATAGCTATCCCTTTATCTAAAGAAAAGGTGGCGCCTTTATTTAAGGCAGACAGAATAGCTATATATCAAGTAAGAAATGGCAATATTAATTATTTAGATACCATAAAACAAGAAGGACATATAGGTCCTTCAGAGATTAAAAGAATACCGCAGGTAAAATTGGTCATTACCAAGGATATAAAAGAGAAGGCAAATTATGTCCTTAATAGAAATAAAATTGGAGTAATTTCAAATGCCCCAGACCTCCCAGCAGAGAAATTGATTAAAGAATTTTTGGCAGGTCGTTTATAGATCTGTTAAACGGCATAATCGTTGAATCGAAAAACGTGAAATCGGGAAGTAAGCAAATATTGATTGGTTTAACAACTTGGGCAGGTGCACCTTAGTTTATCCCAAGGAAGCAGTATCCCTTGAGTTTATTACTTAACTAAATAAATGTTTAGGTTATTAGCAATTGAACTAAAGAGGCATGCTCCATTTACTTTCCTTGGGGCTACAACAGGAATTGCTATCATGGCTATAATACTTGCTGTTAATGTTCCTCCTGATATTTCCAATACTATTTTTTATATCTTGCATCCATTTCATGTGATTTTGAGTGCCCTTGTAACTACAGGCATGTATAAATTGCATACCAGGTGTAATTTTTTTTCAGCAATTTTAGTTGGTTATACAGGGTCCATTGGTTTAGCTACAGTAAGTGATGCAATAATTCCTTATATTGGAGCAGTTTTACTTCAAATCAAAATACCATTTATTATTCCTTTTATTGCAAAATGGTGGATAACTCCATTAGCATTGGTTGGTATTTTGATGGGTTATTTAAGGCCTACCACCAAATATCCTCATGCTGGCCACGTATTTTTGAGTACATGGGCATCATTGTTTTACTTTACAGCATTTGGAAGGGATTTTTGGTTTCCCTTGCTTCCCCTCATCTTCATATTTTTGTTCCTTGCAGTGTGGCTTCCGTGCTGTGGAAGTGACATAATATACCCTCTTCTATTTGCGGGATCTAAGCTTGGTTCACCGAAGGAGAAGTATTAATTTCAAGTGTTATTAACACTATATGGTGGTAGAGCAGGAGACAAAAAAGATTAGGAGTTAGAAATGAAAGTGCATTTAGATTGTATCCCTTGTTTTTTGAGGCAGGCCTTAGAGGCAGCGCGTTTGGCTACAGATGACAGAAAAGTGCAAGAGGAGGTAATGAGAACAATATTAGCAGAATTAGCAGAATTTCCTTTAAATAAAAGTTCCCCTCCTGAGATTGGCTGGAGGGCCCATAGTTTAGTAAAGGAAGTAACTGGTAATAAAGACCCCTATGCTCCTTTGAAACACTCCTTCAACCAACAGGCCTTAGCGGTTTATCCCAAGTTGGAGGAACTTATAGAGTTCTCAGATGTACCATTTGAAACAGCAGTGAGGCTGGCATTGGCAGGAAATATGATTGACTTTGGAGCACAGGTTATAAAAGACATTAATTTGGAAGAAGAAATAGAAGTAGCCATAAAAGCGTATCTGGATAGAGGAGCAGTATTGAAGTTGAAAACAGCTACAGAGCAAGCCAAAAAAATACTTTTTCTCGGGGATAATGCAGGTGAAATAGTATTTGATAAACCACTGATTAAGCAAATTGGGCCAGAAAAGATTACCTATGCAGTAAAAAGGAAACCCATTATAAACGATGCCACCTTAGAGGATGCCCAGGCCGTAACCCTTACAGATTTAGTAAATGTAATTGATAATGGTTCTGAGGTGCCTGGTACTATACTTTCCCTTTGTAGTCAAGAATTTTTAAGGCATTATAACAATACTGACTTGATTGTAGCCAAAGGGCAGGGACATTATGAAACACTTAGTGATGAAAAAAGGCCTATTGCCTTTCTTTTTAAGGTAAAGTGTTCAGTAATAGCTAAAGATATAAAACATGATTTAGGAGGGCTTGTTGTTCACCTGCAAAATGTTTATAATACATATAAAAGTTGAGAGGATAAAAGAAAATGCAGTCACTGGTCAGTTATTTAACTGATTAACTGATGAAACTGATTAACTAAAAAAGGAGGTGAGAGAAATGCCGGCAGGTAATGGTACCGGTCCTTTTGGGCTTGGCCCTATGACAGGTAGGGGAATGGGTTATTGTGCAGGTTATGGTCTTCCTGGCTATGCAGCCCCAAGACCTAGATTGGGTCTAGGCCGAGGCAGGGGAAGAGGCTTTCGCTGGCAATATTGGGCCACAGGGCTTCCAGGATGGAGGAGATATGGTTATACTCCAGGTGTAGCTGGTGGTTACCCTGTTGCAGCTCCTGTTTCTCCCGGTGTAGCCCCTGAGCAAGAGCTAGGCTTCCTCAAAAATCAGGCCAGTTTTTTAGAACAACAGCTTAATGCTATTTTAAATCGCATTAAGGAATTAGAGCCAACAAAGGGATAATAGTCCCAAAAAGGAGCCGATAGAGAAAGCGGCTCCTTTTATTTTTGTTAGAAAAAAATAAATTTTTTAGGAGGTTGTAATGAAGATAGCAGTTAGTGCTACAGGTTCTTCTTTAGATGCTGAGGTTGATCCTCGTCTGGGTCGGGCTCCTTACTTTATTTTTGTAGAGCCTGAGACCATGTCTTTTGAGGCAGTAGAAAATCCATATATGGATGGGTTAAGTGGAGTAGGGCCTCAGGCAGCCCAGTTAATTGCCCAAAATGGGGCTCAAGTGGTAATAACAGGCAATATAGGCCCCAGGGCTCAGCAGGCCTTTATGGCAGCAGACATTAAGGTAATTACCGGGGCAACTGGAAAGATTAAGGATATAATAGAACAATATAAGCAAGGCCGCCTTTCCCCTGTACCTCAAGATGCACAGCCTACTTTTGGCATGGGACGTGGCATGGGCATGGGACGTGGCATGGGCATGGGACGTGGCATGGGCATGGGACGTGGCATGGGTGGATATGGTGCAGGTTATAGCGGAACAAGTAGTTCTGATTTGACAGAATTAAGACAGAAGTTAGATAAAATGGGTGAGATTTTGGCAGATATTGTGAAGAGATTGGATGCCTTAGAGGGTAAGGAACAAAAAAAATTGCTTGACAGAAAAAGAGGCTAGTGCTATAGATAGTGCTGATTTAAAAATAGGATAGCTATTATGAAAACTGGTACATTCAAAGGCGGTGTAGAGTGTAGTGTTTTTTCTGTCAATGAAGTCGATACCCCCATAGAAGAGCTTCCGCTTCCCTCAGAAGTTACTATTCCTTTAAAACAGCACAAAGGGAAAGAATGTAAGGCAGCAGTAAAAAAGGGGGAAGAGGTAAAAGTAGGGCAGGTTATAGGAGAAAGCGCCAGTCCTGAAGAAGCCTCCATTCATGCTACCATTTCAGGGAAAATAATTGGTGTAACTAAAAGGTTTCCAGATATTAGGGGCAGATATGTCTCGGCAGTGACCATAGAGTCAGATGGTAAGGACGAATGGGTAGCTCCACCTGAGGCAAAGGCCGATTACCTAAAAAAAAGTCCTGAAGAATTATCATCATTAATTGAAAAGGCAGGTGTAGTGGATTTTGGTATTGATGCTGTGCCTGTTTCTGCCAAGTTAGGTCTAATAAAGGATAAGTCTGTCAATACCATTATTGTAAGTGGAATTGATATAGAACCCTTTTTGAGTGTAAGAAAAAGGCTCATTTTAGAAAGAGTCCAAGACATAGCTGAAGGAATAGAGGTGCTTAAGAAGGTATCTAATGTTTCCTCTGTCTATTTTGCTATTGAAGACAAGGATGCTGAGATAAAAGAAAAGGCTTCTTCCGCCATTTCACCTGTAGCAGAGCTAGTAGTACTTAAGGCAAAATTTCCTCAGGCCATAGATAGACCTTTGATAAAAGCAGTTTTAGGAAAAGAGGTGCCCTCTCCAAATGGTATCCCTGAGGATATAGGAGTAAGTGTATTTGGTGCTGAGGCAGTTTTGGCCATATTGGATGCGGTAAGAGTAGAGAGGCCTGTGATTGATAAGGTGATTACCGTCACTGGCGCAGTAAGTAGCCCAAAAAACCTTAAGGTAAGGATTGGCACACCTATAAAGGATGTAATTGAGCATTGTGGAGGAACTAATGGAGAGGTAGCAAAGGTGATTATTGGTGGCCCTTTAATGGGATTAGCTCAATATAGTACAGAAATTCCTGTAAGCAAAGAGACATCTGGGGTATTTGTTCAATCAGAATCTGATCTGGCTACTATTTCTAGACAGAAGTGTATCAATTGTGGGTGGTGTATAGATGTTTGTCCCATGAACCTCTTGCCCCATGTAATTGGCTCATTTTGTGAAGTAGATGGGTTTGAAAAGGCCGAGGCCTATGGTCTGTTTTATTGTATAGAGTGTGGCTGTTGTGCCTATGTTTGTCCAGCAAAAATACCATTACTTCATTGGATAAAATATGGGAAAATACAACTGGAGAAAGAGGAAAAATGAAAGAAGAAAAACTTATTATTTCATTGCATCCCCATATCCAGAGCGCTGAATCTGTATCAAGGATGATGTTTATCACCACAGCAGCACTTATTCCTGCTGTAATTTCCGGGGTATATTTTTTTGGTGTAAATGCTGTAAAAGTAATTGTAATTGCAATTTTGTCTGCTGTTGTCTTTGAGGCAGGCCTCCAGAAAATAATGAAAAGGGAAGTTACTATAATGGATGGAAGTGCTGTCTTAATGGGTCTTCTTTTTGCTTTACTTCTTCCTCCCACTGCACCTTGGTGGATGGTCATTTTGGGTGTATTTGCTGGCATGCTCCTTGGAAAGCATGTTTATGGGGGATTGGGTAGCAATCCATTTAACCCAGTTATTATAGGCTGGGCCTCTTTAAAGCTGTCTTTTCCTAGCTATTTTGATATATCAGGTAGTATATTAGGAGTAACTAAAGTAGAGGGGATAAGTGCCTTAGTAGAGGACTATGTCTATTTTAGTGAGCAATATGGGATTGAAAGCTTAGAAAGCATTGGAGCAAAAATAAACCTCTTTTTTAAATTACTACTTTCCTGGAAACCAATTTTTCCAGGAGAACCACTGATAGGTTGTATTGGACAAATTTCTGCATTAGCTATCATTATTGGTGGGCTCTTCCTTTTATGGAGAAGATATATAACTTGGCACATCCCAGTAAGTTTTTTGGCCTCTATAATTTTGTTTTCTATTTTATTTAAAGGAGGGGAATTTCTTTACCCTTATGTATTAGTACAACTCTTGAGCAGTGGAACGCTGCTTGCGGCATTTTTTATAGCTACTGATCCAGTGACCAGCCCTATGACAGGGCGGAGTATGGTTATCCTTGGTATCCTTTTGGGTCTAATTGTTATGATAGGAAGAATTTGGGGGAGTTGGATAGACCCTATCTGGTTTTGTGTTTTGGTAATAAATGCATTTACCCCATTAATTGATTTGATATTTAAACCTAAGCCTTTTGGGAGGGTAAAAGTTGCGTGAAATTTTAAGATTAGCAGTGGTTTTAGCTAGTATCTGTATAGGTTGTGCATTTTTTCTGACATTTGTAAGAGGGGCAACAAAAGATAGGATAGAATATCAAAAGATTAAACTTTTAGTAGCCCCTGCAGTAAAGGCCGTACTTCCAAGCTATGACAATGACCCTATCTTTGAGAGGATAAAGGTCAAAATTAGTGAAGAAAAGATAGTTACTGTATTTCCAGCAAAGAAAGGTGGGAAGTTAATAGGCATTGGCTATGCGGGAATAGGCACAGGCCATGGTGGGCCTGTAGAGGTAATGTTGGGTTTGACACTGGAAGGAAAAATTTTGGGAATAAATGTAGTATCACATGCTGAAACACCAGGTATTGGCACTCTACCTGTAGAATCAAAGGAATTTTTAGGCCAATTTAAGGGAAAGACATTAGATAGTGACTTCGGAGGAGAGGTCCAAGCAGTAAGTGGGGCAACTGAGACCTCTACCGCTATAACAGAAGGTGTAAGTGAGGGAATGAAACTTTTCCCAAAAATAAAGGAAAAAATATAAGAGGTTAGATAAAATGGGACTAGCAAAAGAATTTACCAAAGGTTTGTGGAGTGATATTCCACCATTTCGTTTTGTATTAGGGATATGCCCTACACTTGCCTGTAGTACTACAGTAAAGGATGGTTTTGGCATGGGGCTTTGTCTGACCTTTGTTGTGGCCGGGTCTAATATAATCATTTCTCTCTTAAAAAAAGTTATTCCTGACCAGGTAAGGATTGCCTGTTTTATTGCAGTCATAGCCACCTTTGTGGTTATTGTAGAGCTAGCAACTCAGGCATTTGCTTATGAACTTTATCTATCTTTAGGGATATTCATCCCTCTAATTGTGGTAAACTGTATTGTTTTAGGTAGGGCAGAGGCGTTTGCCTCTAAAGCCAGAAATCCGCTTCATTATTCCATAGCAGATGGCCTTGGTATGGGGTTTGGGTTTACTATAAGCCTTGTAGCAATGGCTGCATTCAGGGAGATATTTGGTAAAGGTACATTTTGGGGTTATCACATTATGTGGAGTGGATTTGAGCCATTTACATTCCTGCAAAAGCCACCTGGTGCCTTTGCTGTTTTTGGCCTTATGTTAGGGATTATGAATCTTTTTGGTGAAAAGAAAGAGATGTAACAAAAAAGGGAGTAAAACATGGAACAAGAGGTATGGGCATTTTCAGATTATTTGATGTTAATAGTTTCTGCTGTATTTATAAACAATATCCTTTTAATTAGATTTCTAGGAAATTGCCCATTCATAGGGGTCTCAAAGAAGATGGATACTGCAGTGGGGATGTCATTTGCTGTAATATTTGTCCTTACCTGCGCTGGCCCCCTTACTTGGCTTGCTCAAACCTATCTTCTAGAGCCATTTAAAGTTGCTTACATTCAAACACTGGCTTTTATATTGGTTATTGCAGTATTTGTTCAATTTGTTGAAACAGTAATGAAGAAGGTAAGCCCCCCACTTTACAGAGCACTTGGTATTTTTCTCCCTTTAATCACTACCAACTGTGCTATATTTGGTACATGCATCTTAAATATAAGGGAAGAATTCGATCTGTTGCAATCAACTATATTTTCCTTTGCCTCGGCGGCTGGCTTTGCCTTAGCCCTTGTTTTATTTGCCGCAATTAGAGAAAGATTTGCTTATGCCAGGATCCCTGAAAACTTTGCGGGGACAGCTATAGGTTTGATTACAGCAGGCTTTATAGGCATGTCATTTTTTGCCTTCGCTGGATTAGTTAAATAAGATTTTTTTGGAGGTTAAAATTGGTAGAGCTACTTAAAGCAACCATTCCCCCTATGATAGTAATGGGGGGCATGGGTGCTATATTTGCAATTGGCTTGGGGATAGCAGCCAGGGTATTCTATGTCTATGTAGACCCTAGGATAAGAGAAGTAGAGGAATTCTTAGGGGGGGCAAATTGTGGTGGTTGTGGATATGCTGGTTGCTCAGACTGTGCAGGAGCTATTGTAGAGGGAAAAGTGCCAGTAACAGCCTGTATCCTGGTAGGCCCAGAAAATTATAAAGAGATAGCAAGCATTATGGGTGTAACCGTGGAGGAGGCAGCAGAAAAGAAAGTGGCCAGGATTTTGTGCCGTGGCACTATCGATAAATCAACACGTAGATTTGAATATATGGGGATAGAAGACTGTCGGGCAGCAGCCTTGGTAGCGGGAGGGAATAAGGATTGTGCATATGGGTGTTTAGGTCTAGGCACCTGTGTAAAAAATTGCCCATTTGGTGCTATGACCATGGGGGAAGATGGATTACCCAAGGTGGATGAAGAGAAGTGTGTAGGCTGTGGCACATGTGTGAGCGTATGCCCTAGGGGCGTGCCCCACCTTTTACCCATTTCACAAAATATATATGTCCCCTGCAATTCACATGATTTGGGTAAGATAGTAAAGGCCATCTGTGAAGTAGGCTGTCAGGGCTGTGGCATTTGTAGGAAAAATTGTCCTGAAAAGGCCATTACTATTGATAAATTCCTCTCTATTGTAAATCCAGAAAAATGTGATCCAAAAAAATGTCATTTAGAGTGTATAGAAAAGTGTCCAAATGATGTCATACAAAAAATAGCAGCGTAAAATGGAATTAAAAAAAGAAAGAGCAACAGTAATAGGGATTTCTGGGCAGAAGGCAAAGATTAAACTGATAGGGAGTGCAGCATGTAAGGGCTGCCCAGGAGGTGGGTTGTGTAGCATGTTGGGAAAAAGATATATGATGCTTGATGCAGAAAACCCTCTAGGTGCAAAAACCGGGCAAGAGGTAGTGGTCTCAATTCCCACAGAAAGTGAGCTTAAGGCAGCCTTTATTGCCTATATAATTCCTACCATAAGCTTATTTATGGGGGCAATTTTAGGTTATTACTTAGATTTATTGGGAAACCAGAACCTTTCTAGTCTCTTTTTTCTAACACTATTTGTGGTACTCTCATTTCTAGGCATTAGGCAATACAGTAAGAAATACCCTTCTAGACCAGTGATTACACAGATTTTGAATAATTATAGCTGAGAGTATAACGTGAAAAAGAGAATAATTTTTCTTAGTGCACTATTCTTTATTATTGCATCTTTTTCCCTTGCTATGGCGGTTGAACATGGGGCTGTTGAACATGAGGTTGTTGAGCACGAGGCTGCAGCACATGTAGAACCAGGCCTGAAAGTAGGCATGTCACTCCCCCTGTGGAGCACTATTCCGTTTCTAGGGATATTGCTTTCCATTGCCCTGTTCCCTTTATTTGCCCCAAGATGGTGGCATCATCACTTTCCTAAGGTCTCTGCATTCTGGGCAATAATCACGGCTGTGCCGTTTATTATGGTCTATAAGCATGCAGGTATCCATGAGACCTTACATATATATATTGGTGATTATTTTCCATTTATTGTATTACTTTGGGGCCTCTTTACTATAGCTGGTGGAATATTTTTAAGGGGTACCTTATTAGGTACACCCCCTGTGAACACAGGTATAATTGCTATAGGTACTGCTTTAGCCTCCTGGATGGGGACTACTGGGGCAGCAATGCTTTTGATTCGCCCATTTTTAAGGGCAAACAGATATAGGAAATACAGGACATTTATGGTGGTCTTCTTTATATTTTTAGTGGCAAATATTGGGGGTGCATTAACGCCTGTAGGAGACCCACCACTCTTTTTGGGTTTTTTACATGGTGTTCCCTTTTTCTGGACATTTAAAATACTCCCCCATATGCTTTTTGTAGTTGTAATATTACTAGGAACTTATTTTTTAATGGACCTTTATTATTACAAAAAAGAAAAGAAAGAGGGGATATTAAAAGTTCCTTCGGGTGAACGTGAACCTTTAGGGCTGGACGGCTGGTATAATTTTATACTTTTGGCTGCTTTAGTAGGAAGTGTTATCATGAGTGGGACAGTAAAGTGGGGGGAAATAAGTGTATTAGGAGTTCACAGAACTGTTCAGGAGTGGGCAAGGGACTTTATTATAATAGCACTTGGTATTATCTCTATTGTAGTTACCCCAAAGAAGGTACGTGAAGACAATGAATTTACCTGGTTTCCTATAAAAGAGGTGGCCTATCTATTTGCTGGTATATTTATGACCATGACTCCATGTCTTTTGATTTTAAAGGCAGGGGAACATGGGGTAGCAGCTCCTTTAATAAAGGCCATAAAAGCGCCAGCTCATTATTTCTGGGTCACTGGTAGCCTTTCTGCCTTCCTGGATAATGCCCCTACATATCTAACATTCTTTAGCAGTGCCTTAGGAAAATTTTATGCAGGTCTTCCAGAACCACAAGCAGTGCCAGGTCTTCTTACAGAAAATGCTATTTATCTTAAGGCCATCTCTGCAGGGGCAGTATTTTTTGGTGCCAATACCTATATTGGAAATGCACCAAATTTTATGGTAAGGTCTATCTCTGAAGAGGCAGGTACCCCAATGCCCAGCTTTTTTGGCTATATGCTTAAATATTCCTGCACCATTTTGCTTCCTGTATTTGTTTTAGTAACAATAATCTTTTTCCCTTAAAGAGGGGTTTGTGCTATGAAAAGGTATTTAGATAGAAGGGATTTTTTGAAAATCATAGGTGTATTAAGCGTTGGTTTTGCCAAACCAGCTTTTTCTTTCCCTTTAGAGGATATTCTATTTGATAAGAAATTGCATAAATTGGAAAGGACACTCCCTCTTATGGATACCTTTGTTACTATTACAGTCTATGATTCCTCAAAAGATAAGGGCCAAGAGGCCATTGAATCAGGCTTCTCAGAAATGAAAAGGTTAATAAACATATTTAATCGATATGAAAGTGGAACCCAGATAAGCCATTTAAACGAAAATGGTATATTAAAAGATGTCCCCAAAGAGATGTATTTTGTTATAAAAAAAGCCTCTTATTATCATCATTTAAGCAATGGGGCATTTGATATTACAATAAAGCCCGTTGTTGATTTGTTTAAAGAGAGAGTCAGGGCAGGAGGTTCCCTTACAACAGAGGAGATGAAAGAGGCACTAAGTTTAGTAGATGCAAATAGCTTATATTTTAATGAAAATAACATAAAATTCCTTAAAAATGGTATGGGCATCACCCTGGATGGCATTGCTAAGGGTTATATTGTGGATAGTGCAGCAGAGTTTATCAAAAAGATGGGTATTGAATACGCCTTGATAAATGCGGGTGGAGATATAAGGGCTATTGGCAATAAATACTTTCGCATTGCTATTAGAAATCCATTCAAACCAAATGATTATATAGATACTGTCAATCTTAAAGATGCGGCCATTGCTACCTCTGGCAATTATGAAAGATATTTCGATAAGGAAAAAGAGTTTTATCATATTGTGGACCCAAAAACAGGGTATTCCCCCCTTAAACTGAGCAGTATAAGTATTGTAGCTAAAACAGTCACCGATGCAGATGCCATTTCCACAGCCGCCTTTGTCTTTAGCCCTCTATTGGCAAAGCGGTTTATAGAAAGCACTAATGCTTCTGCCTTAATCATCACTAGAAATGGCTTCCAAATCAGGTCAAAAGGCTGGCCCTGCTAATAAAATATCAAATCCCAAAATTCAAGCTCCAAACAAATTAAAATGACCAAAATGAATGGACAGATTGTAGAGACCGATAGAGATTGGAGATTATTAAGGATTGGTTTTGGATTTTTGAGCTTTGAAATTTGGATTTGCTTGTGATTTGGTGCTTGAGAATTGGAATTTAATTAGATATGGACTTTAGGAGATTAGAGGTATTTTGTAAGGTATACGAGCTTAGAAGTTTTTCCAAGGCAGCACTCCAAAGCTATCTCACCCAGCCTACAGTAAGTGGTTATATTGCCTTTTTAGAAGATAAATTTGGTGCAAAACTATTTGACCGCCTTGGGAAAGAAATTTCACCTACAAAGGCAGGAGAGACACTTTATGCCTATGCTAAAAAAATACTGGCCACTAAAGAAGAGGCAGAAAGGGATATAAATTTAGTGTTAGGCCGTAAGAAGGGTAGACTAAAACTAGGAGGAAGCACCATACCGGGGCAGTATATACTGCCTTCTTTCTTGGGGAGATTTAAAGCACTTTATCCCAATTGCAAGGTCATTCTAACCATTGGAGATACCAAACAAATTGTGGAAATGACCCTAAATGGTGAAGCGGAAATTGGTATGGTGGGGGCAAGGTTAAACATACCAAAGTTGAACTTTGAGCCATTTACCAAAGATGAGCTTATCTTAATCGTGCCAGGGGGCCATCCATTAGCAAAAAAGGCATTTGTGGATTTTGATAC
>LJNA01000014.1 GCA_001304365.1 Syntrophobacter sp. DG_60
AAAATGGCCATGGGCACAAAGGTGTTTTAAAAAGGCCCTGCTTCATAATCCTGAATATAAACCTGCCTTTTGTAACTTTGGTAAACTCTATCTTATACTTTATCAAAGCACAGGGGAAAAAGATCTTTTAGAAAAGGCAAGGGCATTTTTAAAAAAATGCCAAGGACATTAACGACCCTGATGCTTGACAGTCTATTTCAAAAAAGGATACTAAAACCTTAAAATGCATTCTCTAAAAGGGTCATTTTCCCGCCCAGAAACCAGGCGTCATACTTATTGGCTGAAAAGATTGGATAATTCCTTAGGACCACTTCTGGTCAAATTCTGCACTACTTTTTTTAAGAAATTTTCAAAAAGTGTCTTTCCACCCAGGGAAATCCTTATCATCCGCCCAGGTGGCATTGGCGATGCGGTTTTACTTTTGCCGGCTTTGGATGTCTTACACAATTATTTTTCTAAAACTAGCATCTACATCTTGGCTGAACGAAGAAATGCTGGTATTTTTGAATGCATTCCTTATATTAGGCATGTTTTCCTTTATGATAAAAATTTAGAATTATATTGGGCCATGAAAAGAGATTATGATTTAGTTATAGACACAGAGCAGTGGCATCACCTTTCAGCAGTAGTAGCCTATCTCACTAGGGCCCCTATGAGAATAGGCTTTTCTACAAATGAACGCAGAGGGCTTTTTACTCACCCCGTTGTTTATAGTCATAAAGACTATGAAATCTTTAGCTTCTTAAGCTTGCTTGAGCCACTGGTTATTAAAGTTAAAATTGACCTTGAGAGGCCATTTTTCCCTTTCATAAATACCAAGATAAGGTTAGACAAAGACACAACATGGGTAGCTATTTTCCCTGGTGCAAGCATTAAGGAGAGAAGATGGCCAAAGGAGAGGTTTAAAGAAATTGTAAAATGGCTGAATAAAAAGGGTATAAAAGTAGTGTTAATAGGGGGAATGGAAGATAAAAAATTGAGTGATTTTATTATTGAGGATAACAAACTCAATCTAAATTTGATCGGACAACTCTCTTTGCAGCAAACGGCCAGTGTTTTGAGTCAGGTAAAATTATTGCTAACCACAGATTCTGGTATTATGCACTTGGCCATAGCAGTTGGCACGCCGGTAGTGGCATTATTTGGCCCAGGTATTGAGGATAAATGGGCCCCAAGGGATAAAAGAAGTATCGTCATTAACAAGTACCTGCCTTGTAGTCCCTGCACGCAATTTGGCTATACACTACCCTGTCCTTACAATGCACGTTGTATGCAAGAAATCAGTGCAAATGAAGCAAAAGAGGCAATTTATGAAATCCTGGCTAAGGCTTCTTAGAATTAGTCAATGGGGGAAAAATGGCCTTGTTTTTGCCCCGGCCTTTTTTGCTGGAAAGCTCTTAGAAAAACACTTCTTTTTACTGAGCCTATGGTCTTTTTTGACTTTTTGTCTTTGTGCCAGTGGTTTGTACATTATAAATGACATTTTAGATATCCATGCTGACCGTCATCATCCAGAAAAGAAACACCGTCCTTTGGCTACAGGAGAGGTTTCTCTTTTACAAGCAGCTATCTTGGCCATAACTCTTTTAATAATGGCCTTTATTCTTTCCTATCCTTTAGGGAAAAATTTCCTTATTGTTTTAAGCATTTATATATTGTTAAACATCTCCTATTCTATTTTTTTAAAGCATATTTCTCTACTTGAGATATTTATGGTTGCCTTTGGGTATCTGTTGCGGATACTAGGAGGGGGAGCAGCTACAAATATCATAGTTTCTTCCTGGCTCTTTATGAGTGTTTTCCTTTTGGCTCTACTTATTTCTTTTGGGAAAAGGCGGGCAGAAATAGCCTTGCTAGGCAATAAGGCCAAACTTCATCGTTCTATATTAGCAGATTATAGTGTGGAATTTCTCAACTTATGCCTGGTAATCACAGCAGCTTCCTCCTTAATTATGTATGCCATTTATACAGTGGAAAAGGGTAACCATCTAATCTATACTGTCATTCCTGCTGCCTATGGGATTTTGCGCTATCTTAAATTGGTTTTGACAGGAAAGGGTGGAGACCCTATAGAGGTATTTGCAAGAGATTATCACCTATGGATAGCTACTATCCTTTTTTTAAGTGGGATTGCATTTGAGATTTATTTATAAAATGCTATGGTAATGTTTGGGACATGTCTATATCAGTACAAAATCGATAAGCCCTATTATTAAGGACTGAGCTGACTAATTTTGCTTCTTGAAAATCTTCTTTAAATTCATTCTCTCCATTATCCCTTAATTTCTACAAATCTACATCTATTTTCTTTTAATCAAATTTTCTTCTCTTTTAAAAGGCATCCTTTAAATCTTTACATTCAAAACCAAATTCATTATTTGACGGTTTACGGACATAATCCCAAAGAATAAATCCCATTCTAAGCATTTTTTATCTACTACTGGTCAATTCTTTTTAAAACATCTCCAACAGAAATTAGCTCCATACAAGGATATCTTTTTTTAAACAAGCAAATATCTCCACATCCAGAACAACCTAATTCTTTTTTTATTATATATGCTTCATTAAATACTGGCTTAGCTAAATTTATATTCCCTGCGCCAAAAAGGGCAATAATCTCTTTTCCAAGTAAGGAGGCCAAGTGCATTATGCTTGTATCCAATGTAATGACAAAATCTGAATTTTTTAATACACATTCTAAATTTTTAAAATCTGTTTTACCAACCAAGTCTATTACAGGCACGGAGATTTTTATTTTATCTCTAAATTTCATATCATCTTTAGCTCCAACTAAAACACACACTACTTTTCTTTTATAAAGTTCCTCAATCAAAACAGAAAACTTATTAGCCTTCCACAATCTTACCTTACTGCCTGATCCTATGACTAAAGAACAAACTTTAAAATCTTGCCTTTTCCAGTGGTTTATTTGCTGTTCTATATTTGGAAAATCATAACTTCTATAAGTTTCCCTAATATGTTTTTCATTAATTCTTATTCCTAATTTTTCTAAACATAGCTCAGGCCATTCAGAAATATGATAGGTTTTATATGGATTTAAAATAATAGGCACATCGACCCATCTTGCCATTAACATTGCCAAAGGACGATTAGCGTCTATGCCAGAAATAACGAATGTACCTTTAGACAAAGCTGCTAAAACTACATTCATGCCTTCGCCTCTGGGCTGAATAATCAAGTCAAAATTCCTTCTCCGTAATTTAGGGATAAACACTGCAAGTTTAATGAATTCTTTAATCCCGATTCTATATTTATTTTCCTTATCATGCCATGGTGCATCCCATATAATTAACTCATCATATAATTGAGGATTGGCTTTTAAGGGTTGGCAACTCCAAGATCCTCCTAAGAAAACGATTTTACTTGTAGGAAAATTTTCTCTAAGGGCTTTCAATGACGGTAATGTGCATAAAATATCTCCAAGATGGTCCATTCTAATAATAAGTATATTTTTAAAATTACCCGAACTCCTTTTTTCTCTTTTTTTGATTATTAAATGAGCTAAAGGATTAAAAATAAGGTAATAAGCCATTAAGCACTCTATATAAAAAAACAAATACAATAAGGAACTTCTCAAAGCTAATCCTATTGTTAAAAAAATTTCCCTTAAATTTCTATCTCCTTTAGAAAATATTTTCCTTATTAAAAGAACATTACATCTTGAAATCCACTTATTTTCAGCTTCATTTCTTACAAAAAGATAATACAATCCTAATGTTTTCAAATTTACTTGAGGATATTTAATGAGATATAAAAAATCACATTCCGCAAAACTATCAGTTAGATCTAATCCTTCTTTGATTGTCTTAAAGAAAAAAACTTCATAATTTGCCTTTTGGAATTCACTTGCAATATGGCTACAATCAAAATTTCCACTATGCCAATCAAAAAGAAATATAATTATCCGAGAATATCTTCTGAATAAAAAACTACAAATGGGTTTAAGTCTAAAAAAGATGTCATCTGTAATTAAAGATACAAGGCAAATTTTTCTATTCATTTCTTGCCTATCACAAAAACTACACAACCAAATAAATCCCAAAAATAACCTCCATATAAAGGCATGTTCCGAGTTATATTTTTAAAAATCACGCTAGGTATTCCAAAAATAATCCATAACCAATCTCGTCTTGTTCTGCATTTTATTACCTTGAAATTATGAGAAGATAATAACTTTTTAAGTGAAGTTTTTGTAAATGGCCTAATGTGAGACATATCATCATAGAAATTTAAAGTGCCATCCATGCTGGGTAAAATTATGGATATAGGAGATGGTGCTTCTGTATAAATCAAACCACCTGGTTTTAATATTCGGTAGCACTCTTTAATAACTACATGAACACTTCTTAAATGTTCTAAAACATGACTAACAACCACAATATCAAAAGTACTTTCCTTAAACGGCAAAGGTTCATTTTCTACATTAACTTTTAAAAACTTATGTTTTTCTTTAAAAAATGTACTAAATTTCCCATTTATATCTATTCCCCAATAATCTGCTTTTGGGAAAATTGTTTGTGTATAATAAGGGCTATAATCACCACATCCCACATCTAATATTTTCTTATCATTAAAACTCTTTATCTCTTTAAGCAAAACTTTATACCTAAAGGGCATAAAAATTTTATTTCTCATGTTGGACATAATATCTAATGGCATCGATAACCCTCTCTATTCCCACCCTTTCCACCCTTCCAAACCTCCCGTCCCTCACCCACTTATCTGCCCCTTGAAACAAAGCATCCTCATCTTTAACTACCAAAATATTCTTTCCTTTCGGTATCCATACATCAAGGGATGGTCCACATAAAATTATCATTTTTTTACCCAAGGCATAGCCTATATGCACCACAGAGGTATTCACACTGATCAATAAATCCAAGTGTTGGATGGTTTCGATAAGTTCCTGCACAGAATGGCAGTAATGGAATTTTATTCCCCTAAAATTTTTGCCTAAATTTTGCTCCAGGAACCTTTTGAAATCATCAAATTTTTTATCCTTACCAAAAACCGTGATTTTGTTTTTGCCTTCAGCAAGCAAAAATTTTATTACCTCCAGCCACTTCTTAAATGGCCAGACAAAACAGGGTAGATGTCCGCGCCTGCTCCAGGGATGGATACCAACAATTGGCTTGGAATTTCGGGGAAAAGCTGCTTCAAAATCCCCTTTTAAGGGCAAGCTCAATTTATAGAACTCTTTAGGCACTGCCACCTTAAATAAATCCCTTATCTGGTTTAAATGTAAGTCTAAAATGTAACTACCTTTAGGCGGTGTAATAATATCAGCATTGATGAGATTAAAATCTACAATAAAATCCAACACCCCGATCTTTTTTAGAAAGAGATATAATAAAAATCCCTGTAAAGAACCTGGTGCCATTTGGAGACCAAATACCGTATAGTTGGTTCGACGCGCTTGTTTAAGCTTTAAAATTAACCTTAGGAGCTCTTTTGGGTCATAAACATTATAAAAACGTTCTTTTGAATTATCATAGGGCCAAAGACAAACATGTGGGTTTCCCCTATGGGCAATAAGGGACTTAGCCTGTGGTAAAATAGTTTCCACCTTCCGCACCAAGTCACCCATTACAATATAATCTCCCAGCCCAGAGGTCATGGTGTAAAGAAGAATAGGCGTGATTTTAGTTTGCGCTAGTATAGATTGCATTTACATAAGTAGTCTTCTTTAGGGCGCATAGTTGAAAATCTCCTTTGTGATATCCATACTTTTAGGGATGGTTTTCTTATACCCACCTGAAATCTCACATTCGCTTACAAGTTCTTGAAGAAAAACTCTCTTTTCTTTTATTCGAAAAGAGCTCATTAAATTATTATTTTCATATAAGTCATTATTTAGATCATATATTTCTGTATGGCCATCCGCCCTTTTTGTGATTTTCCATAAATCATCAGTAATTATTGATATATGAGGAAGCATAAAATCTTTCGGTAAAAAAGTAGCTTTTCTTTTTAAGCAAGCAGCGATTTTAAAGCGTGGATCTATCAATTGAGAAATGCCTATTTGTCTTTTATCTGAAGTCAATAAAGACATAGAGCTTTTAGGAACAGGATAAGGTGCATTTGTCACCTTTAAAATAGTAGCAAATATGTCATGATTTTGAACTAAACTATCAACCACCCCTTTTAAGCCATACTCTTTTGGATATTTGATTATTAAAGGAACATATAAATTTTCATTATATAAGCAAAAGGAATGCTCGACCAGACCGTGTTCACCCAGCAGCTCGCCATGATCAGAGGTTAAAATTAGCAGTGTTTTATCAAATAAGTTTTTTTTCTTTAAAAGTTTAAATATACAGGCTGTTATGTAATCTATAAACAAAATTTCTTGGTTGTATAATCCAATTATATAATCTAAATACTCTATCGAATGTGGTTTATTGACAAGATGTTCGAATAGATATTCAAACGTATGTTGATTTTCTATTTTAGGATTATCTTCAACAAAAATATTTCTAAATTTTCGAGGAGGGTTAAATTTAGCATGAGTCTGCATAAAATTTATAAAGATAAAAAAAGGAGAATTCGTCTTTTTATAGCTGTTCATAGCATCCTCAAAACAAAATAAAGACTCTATAGTTGCTGGTGTTGCTGATTTTGCCATAATATCTCTTCGGGATTTAAACTCCTTTATTCTCAAAGCCGATGCGATATATTCAACACCTTCCTGAAATCTCCTTTTGTTCACCATATAATCCATAAAATATTTGATTCTTTTAATTTTATTTTTATTCCCTTTATTTAGGTACAATCTTAAGTAAGGAACATTATATAAACCATAGAATTCATCAAACCCTCTTCCAAAACCCAGAGAGGTACAAATAAGAGGATTACTGGATATACCACAGGTTTTATAAGTTAAAGATTTTAAAACTTCTGGTAAAGAGTAAAGGTTTTCATTTAAATCCATATCAATCCCTTTACATCCGTGTTCACTAGGATACAAACCAGTAAACATTGAAGCATGACTTGGGGATGTCCAAGGAGAGGTGGAAAAACATCTAGTATAAACTACACATTCTTCAGCAAGTTCTTCCAAATAAGGGGTTGTTCTCCTATGATAACCATAGATTGACATATGTTTTGCGCCACAGGTATCAAGGATAATTAATATTACATTGGGTAAATTCTTCACTGCCACAATAAACGGTCCTAATCTAGAAATATCCTAATGCTCTTAGTCTTTTCATGATTTTTTCTTTATCCTTACTTCTACCCTCTCTTTCTGAAGTTGCTTTTCCTAAATAAGTGCATGGTTCACAGCCTAATGAGCGATAACCTTTATCATAAAGCACACAATATGGCATATTATATTTTCTAATATAAGTCCAAATATCCACTTCAGTAAAATGAAGAATAGGGTGAACTCTCAGATGTGGAGGATTCTCTCGTATGGAAAAGTATTGCTCTTTAGCTCTGGCTTCTTGCTCATCCCATCTTACGGCCGTTATCAAGGCCTGCCATCCATAATTCTCTATGCCATTTTGTAAAGGTAAAGTTTTAAGTAAATAACAACACTTTTCCTCATCTTCTGCTATTCTTAAAGTTTTTAAAGCATTTTCATTTCTTAAAATAATTAGGTTTAATCTCCATTCTTTGGCTACTCTGTCTCTGAATTTGTAGATTTCTCTAAATTTAACAGAAGTATCTATGTTTACCACGGGGATGACTACTTTTCCAAATTCTTGCTTTATTAAATGAAGTATAGTAGTTGAATCCTTTCCACCCGACCAAGCAACTGCTATCCTCTCCGAACCAAATCTTTCTATGGCTTCCCTTAGAATCATTCGGCTTTTTATTTCTTTTTGTTCTAAATCCCAATTCGGTACATTCATATTTAATAGTTTAACCTACAATATTTATTGAGATAAAAGGTACATTCAAGCACTTTCAACTATTTTGCCTTCTTTTATGTAAAGAATTCTATCTGCCAGTTTTTCCATAAGGGCCATGTTATGTGAAACAACCACCATTGTTTTTCCTTGCTTTTTTAAACTTAGTATCTTTTCAATGCACTTTTTTTGAAAAGCTTCATCCCCTACTGCTAAGATTTCATCAATCAAAAAAATATCTGCCTCACTATGAATTGCGATAGAAAAACCAAGTCTCAAATACATACCAGAAGAATACCTCTTTACAGGCATATCAATAAATTTCTCTAATTCTGAAAATTCAATTATTGAGGCCACCTTTTTCCTTATTTCTGAAATGCCCATGCCTAAAATGGCGCCATTCATAAAGATGTTTTCTCTCCCTGTCAGGTCAAGGTGAAATCCTGCCCCAATTTCTATTAAAGGAGCTACCTTTCCATTGACCAAGATTTTTCCCTTAGTGGGATAGGTTACTTTGGATATAAGCTTTAAGATTGTGGTTTTTCCTGCTCCATTTGGGCCATATAAACCTACACATTCTCCTTTCTTAACAGAAAGATTTATTCCCTTAAGTGCCCAAAACTCACCTTTTGATAAATTATTTCTATTTCCTTTAAATTTAAATAAATTTACCAAATCTTCCCTTAAGGAGCGATGAAATATGTTGTAAAGATAATATTTTTTCCATACATCTATTAAGTTTACCTTAACTTCCATCTCTCTATATCACATCAGCAAATCTTTTCTCGGTGTGGATAAAAATCTTATAACTTAAGTAAAGCAATGTAAGTACAAAAAATAACATAATAAGATACTGCCAAAAAATTACACCCCTGCCCTCTATCACACATCTTCTCATGTTTTCTACAATAAATGTTAAGGGATTGAGAAATAAAATCAGCTTTAATTTAACAGATAGTTTATCAATAGAATAAAAAACAGGTGTGGCAAAGAACCAAAGCTGGATAAGGAAACCAGTGGCTAGTTTTACGTCTCGATAGTAGACATTTAAGGCAGACAGTACAAGTGATAAGGAAATAATAAAAACAAAAAGTAAAAAGAGCAAAGGAAGAAACCAAAAAATTTGTAAGGTTATTTTTATTTTAAAAATAATAATAAATAAAACATAAATCAAGCTGGCAATTAAAAAGTCTATAAATGCTACTGCTATACCTGAAAAAGGCAGAATCTCCCTAGGAAAATATATCTTGGTAATCAAATTATAGTGATTGGTAAGACTAGGGATGGAATAATTAAGGGCAGATGAAAAAAAGCTCCAGGGAAGCAGGCCTGAGTAAAAAAACAACATATATGGATAATCTGTAATTTTTATAGGCATTACATAGGTAAAAACAAAGGTAAAGAGTAGCATCATGCTCAAAGGCTGAAGCATTGCCCATAATACTCCAATAGAGGATTGCTTATACCTTATAGAAAACTCCCGCCATATAAAAATAAGAAAAAGGTGTTGGTAATTCTTTAATCTTTTATACATAATGCAAAACGATAAAATTATTTATTTTTTTAATTTTTTTAAGTCAGATGGTGCATTGATGTCTAGTGCTTGATGTCTAGTAATTACTACCCGGATAGGGTATCCATGCTCTAGAGCGCGCAGTTGTTCAAGTTTTTCTACCCTTTCAAGGGGAGTTTGAGGAAGCTTAACATATTTATCTAAAAAGCTCTTACGATAGGCGTAAATACCTAGATGTTTATAATATATTGGAAAAACTTTATCACGGTCATAAGGAATAGGGTTTCTAGAAAAATAAAGGGCACGACCAGTTTTTGTAAATACTACCTTTACACAATTTGGATCACTGATTTCGTCAAGGTCTTTTATCTCTTGAGCCAACGTAGCCATAGGTAAGAAGCTGTTTTTTATCAAAGGTGCTGCTACTTCTTCTATAATTTCTGGATCAAAATAGGGCATGTCTCCTTGAATGTTTATAACAATATCCTCTTGCTCTAGATTTAACACACTAGCTGCTTCAGCCAAGCGGTCTGTGCCTGTAGGGTGGCCTTTTTTTGTCATTATGGTCTCCCCCCCAAATCCCTTTACACATTCAAAAATGCGTTCATCATCTGTAGCAACAACTACATCCTCAGGCAATGGGCACTTGGAGGCATTTTCATAGACATGCTGAATTATAGGCTTACCTTTAATCATTATTAAAGGTTTTCCTGGAAGACGTTTAGAACCAAAACGTGCTGGAATGATCACAAATACTTTGGGAGTTAGTGTATATAGCCTGTGTAAATCGCCTTTTGTAATCCTATGTCCACATTCACAATTTAGATAAGACCTAAAATCGAATAGGATAACATCATATTGCCTACCACATCTTGGACAGATAATGGCCATTAAACTACCATATTAATGAGTTTTTTTGGAACCCAAATGACCTTTTTAATTTGCCTTCCTGACAGGAGGGATTTAATGCGTGGGTCTTCTAAGGCCTGCCTTTTTACTTCCTCTTCAGATATATCCTCTAATACCTCAATCCTGCTCCTTACCTTCCCATTTATCTGAATGACAACCGATATCCTCTTCTCTTTAGCTATATCTTCATCCCACTTAGGCCAATGGGTATCTGTGAGCCAGCCCTCTTTACCTAAATTATGCCAGAGTTCTTCAGTAATATGGGGCACGATAGGGGAAAGCAGTATGATTAAGGTCTCCATTGCCTCCCTCATAACTGCAGAAAACACGGGGTCTGCTTTATTTTTATATTTATCCCAGAGGCTGCTCGCTGTGTTTAAAAGCTCCATTAGTGCACTTATAGCTGTATTGAAATGAAAGCGCTCTTCTATGTCCATAGTCACCTTTCTTATTGTTTGATGCACCTTCCTCCTTAGTGCCTGGATATCCTCGTTTAGATTATCTCCACTATAAGGCATTACATCCTTAATATAAGGTAAGGCATCCCTATAAAGTCTCCATAATCTTTTTAAGAACCGGTTTGCCCCTTCTACCCCCCTTTCACTCCATTCAAGATCCCTTTCTGGGGGTGCAGCAAATAGACAAAAGAGCCTCACAGTATCTGCACCATATTGCTCAATTAGCCTCTCGGGATCAACGATATTCTTTTTTGATTTAGACATCTTTTCTATACGGCCAACCATTGCCTCCCTTTCACAATGTGGGCACACCCTTTTTTTATCCCTTTCTATGGTCTCTTCAGGAAATAGATAGCCATGGGTAGGACAACTATATGTCTCCTTACATACCATCCCTTGGGTCAAAAGGTGGGTAAATGGCTCATCTATATTCAAATAGTCTAAATCCCTCAATACCTTAGTAAGGAACCTTGCATACAATAGGTGCAAGATGGCATGTTCAATGCCACCAATATATTGATCTACCGGCAGCCAATAATCTAACTTTTCCTTATTAAATGGGGCATCCTTTTGGTGAGGTGTGGCATATCTTGCAAAATACCAGGAAGAATCTACAAATGTATCCATGGTATCTGTCTCACGGCATGCCTCCCTCCCACAAATAGGGCAGCTTGTTTCATAAAAATTTTTATAATCTAACAGTGGAGAACCTCCCCTTTCCTTGACATTTACCTCTAAGGGCAAAATCACAGGCAGATGCTCCTTTGGGACAGGTACAGTCCCACAATCTGGGCAATAAATAATAGGGATAGGAGCACCCCAGTAGCGCTGTCTAGAAATGCCCCAATCACGTAAACGATATGAAACGACCCTTTTCCCTAACCCCTTTTCTTGTAAATACGATGTAATAGCCTCTTTTGCTACTTGGCTTGAAAACCCATTAAACCCTTCAGAATTTACTAGTATCCCTTCACCTTCATAGGCAAATGTCATATCTTTTGAATCTAGTATCTCACCGGATGGTTGAATGACTACCTCTATAGGCAGATTATACTTTTTTGAAAATTCAAAGTCCCTCTGATCATGAGCAGGCACGGCCATCACTGCCCCAGTCCCATATTCTATCAATACAAAATTTGCTACATAGATGGGAAGCAATCCTCCCGTTAAGGGGTGAAGACAATAGGAACCTGTAAATATACCTTCCTTTTCTGTATCTTCTGCTATCCTTAGAGCCTGGCTTTGCTTTCTTATGTGTTCCATAAATTCCTTAACTTCTTTGCCTTTTGCCAATTTCAATGCCAAAGGGTGTTCCGGGGCCAAAGAGACAAATGTTGCCCCATAAAGGGTATCGGGACGTGTAGTAAATACATTGATAGTTTCTGGTCTTTCTTTTATGGGAAATGATATTTCTGTTCCATAGCTCTTACCAATCCAATTTTTTTGCATAGCTAAGACCTTTTCTGGCCAACCATAAAGCTTATCACAGTGCGCTAAAAGCTCCTCTGTATAGGCAGTAATCTTGAAAAACCATGAATCCTTTTCCCTTACCTCCACTTCATTACCACAGCGCCAGCAGCGTCCACCCTCTACCTGCTCATTTGCCAATACAGTACCGCAACTCGGGCACCAGTTTACTTCTGCTTTCTTTCGATAAACAATCCCCCTCTCATACATCTCTAAGAAAAAGATTTGCTCCCACTTATAGTACTCTGGGTCACAAGTAGAAAATTCCCTGTCCCAATCATAACTAAAGCCCAAACGCCTCAACTGTTTTCTCATATAGGCAATATTCTCATAAGTCCACTTTGCTGGGTGCACTCTGTGCTCAATGGCTGCATTTTCTGCAGGTAGTCCAAATGCATCCCACCCCATAGGATGCAATACATTATATCCTCGCATGCGCTTATATCGGGCAACAACATCCCCAATAGAATAATTTCTCACATGCCCCATATGGATGCGACCGGAGGGATAAGGAAACATCTCAAGTAGATAATATTTAGGCCTATCTTGTGTCTCTGTTACTCTAAATATATTTTCCCTTTCCCACTCTTTTTGCCACTTTATTTCTATCTTTTCTGGCTCATAATCCTGCTTCATTTTTAAGCCTTTGATCATGGTAAATTGCGTCTAAGATACCATTTATAAAGGCACCTGAATGCTCTGTCCCATACCTTTTGCCCAGCTCTATAGCCTCATCAATGCTCACTTTAGGAGGCACATCAAGATAAATCATCTCATATACTGCTATACGCAAAGCGTTTCTATCTATGGGTGACATGCGCTCTAGACGCCAATTTGAAGAATACCGCTGAATTAAACTATCTATCTCTGCATTGTGCTTATTTATGCCCTTTACTAATGTCCAAGCATAATCTAAATAATTTAAGGAGGGCTCATAATTTTCACAAAAAAATTGCCAAATGGCCTTTAGATCGTTTCCTGTAACATCTTTTTGATAAAGGATTTTGAGCGCTGTTTCCCTTGCCTTATGCCGTGATTTTTTGGCCATGCCCAAATTTCTTGAACAAATTTATCATCTCTATAGTGGCTAAAGCAGCTTGCCAACCCTTATTTCCCATCTTAGAACCTGCTCTTTCAATGGCCTGTTCAATGGTATCTGCTGTAATAACCCCAAGGCCAATAGGTATGCCTGTCTCAAGCTCTACCTGGGCAATCCCCTTAGTCACCTCTGCTGCTATATAGTCAAAATGGGGTGTATTCCCCCTAATAATTACTGCTAAGGCAATAATACCATTATAGCGGCCAGAATGGGCCATTTTTTTCGCAACAAGTGGGATTTCAAAGGCACCTGGTATACGCACCACCTCTATATCCTTTTCATCAGCACCATGCCTTATTAAGGCATCCAGTGTCCCTTCTAAGAGACGCTGGCCCATAAATTCATTGAATCTGCTTAAAATAATCCCAAACTTTATACCTTCTGCCTTCAAATCCCCTTCCCATATCCTATGCATGTTAATATCCCCCATTTGAGGTTAACCCTGTGGAATAAGTTATTCTATTCCGCAGGGTTAAGGTAAAGATTTTTTCTTTACCTCTTCATTTGCCTCTAAACTTAATAGGTGGCCCATTTTTTTCTTTTTAGTCATTAAGTAATTGTAATTTTCTTTACATGGTAAGATCTCAATAGGTACACGTTCCACTACCTTTAACCCATAACCCTCTAGTCCAACAATCTTTTTGGGGTTATTAGTCATTAAACGCATCTTTCTTACACCCAAATCCCTTAATATTTGAGCACCTATCCCATAATCCCTTAAATCTGGCTTAAAACCCAACGTAAGATTTGCCTCTACAGTGTCTTTACCATGATCTTGCAAAACATAGGCCTTCATCTTATTGACAAAGCCAATGCCCCTCCCTTCCTGGCGCATATAGACAATCACTCCTTGACCCTCTTCCTCCGCCTTCCTCATAGCACAATGAAGCTGAGCGCCACAATCACAGCGAAGGGAACTAAATACATCCCCTGTCAGGCATTGAGAATGGACCCTTACTAAGATAGGTTTATTTGAATCAACCTCACCCTTTATCAATGCTAGGTGGTGATTTGTGTCTACATCACTCTCATAGACAATGGCTTTAAACTCACCCGCAATGGCTGTAGGCAATATAGTCTCTGCTATCCGCCTTACTAATGAATCATTTTTTAAGCGATAGGCAATCAAATCTGCAATGGTAATAATTTTTAGCCCATGTTGTTTGACAAATCGTTTAAGGTCGGGGACCCTTGCCATAGTGCCATCATCGTTCATAATCTCACAAATCACACCTGCTGGTTTAAGACCCGCCAGCCTAGCTAAGTCTACAGAGCCCTCTGTATGACCTGCCCTTACCAGAACCCCTCCTTGCCTTGCTTTTAAGGGGAATATATGCCCTGGGGTAATTAGATCCTCAGCCTTGGCATCATCAGTTATAGCCGTAAGGATGGTTACTGCACGATCATGGGCAGAAATACCAGTAGTTACGCCGTAACGGGCCTCGATGGACACAGTGAAGGCAGTTCCCTGTGGCGGCCTTGG
>LJNA01000015.1 GCA_001304365.1 Syntrophobacter sp. DG_60
TTTTAAATGGCAAAACCAAAATTTGAGCGGAAAAAACCACATGTGAATGTGGGCACAATAGGTCATATAGACCATGGGAAGACTACACTTACTGCTGCTATGACCCTGATTCTAGAAAAGGAGAAATTAGCAAAATATATTCCATTTGAGGAGATAGATAAAGCACCTGAGGAAAAGGAGAGGGGCATCACCATTGCCATTGCCCATGTAGAATATGAAACACCAAAGAGGCACTATGCCCATATAGACTGCCCTGGACATGCAGACTATATTAAGAACACCATAACAGGTGCAGCCCAGATGGATGGGACCATTTTGGTAGTGGCAGCAGATGATGGCCCTATGCCACAGACTCGGGAGCACATACTTTTGGCAAGGCAGGTAGGGGTGCCATCAGTTGTAGTATTTTTAAACAAAACAGATTTAGTAAAGGATGAGGAGCTTATAGAGTTAGTGGAATTAGAGGTAAGGGAACTCCTTTCAAAATATGAGTTCCCTGGTGATGATGCACCAGTGATCAGAGGAAGTGCACTAAAGGCATTAGAATGTGGCTGTGGAAAAAAGGATTGCCCATTCTGTGGTCCAGTGTGGGGGCTAATAGATGCTATAGATGATTATATACCTCAGCCTATGCGCCCTACAGATAAACCCTATCTTATGCCCATAGAGGATATATTTAGCATCAGTGGAAGGGGTACAGTGGTAACTGGTAGGGTAGAAAGGGGCATAATTAAACCAGGAAGTGAAGTAGAGATAGTTGGGCTGGGGCCTACAAGAAAGACTGTAGCTACCTCTGTAGAGATGTTTAGAAAGATACTAGATGAGGGAAGGGCAGGTGATAATATAGGAGTGCTTTTGCGGGGGACAGGAAAGGATGAGGTAGAGAGAGGAATGGTATTAGCAGCCCCTGGTACTATAAAACCCCATACCCACTTTATGTCCGAGGTATATGTACTTACAAAAGAGGAAGGTGGTCGCCATACCCCATTTTTTACAGGTTATAGACCTCAGTTTTATTTTAGGACCACAGATGTAACAGGTGTAGTAAAACTGCCAGATGGAGTAGAAATGGTGATGCCTGGAGACAATGTGAACATAGAAGTAAACTTAATAGAGCCTATTGCCTTAGAGGAAGGGCTTAGATTTGCTATTAGAGAGGGGGGAAGGACTGTAGGGGCTGGTGTAATCACTAGGGTATTGGAATAAAATTATGAGGGTATTGGAATAAAATTATGAGGGTTATAGTTACTTTGGCTTGTAGTGATTGTAAAAGGCGCAATTATACTACTGTTAAAAACAAAAAGAAGACGCCAAATAGACTTGAACTAAGAAAATATTGCCCATTTTGTCGGGGCCATACCTTGCATAAGGAGATAAGGTAGGTTAAAATTAGGGTGCAGGCCAGTAGCTCTAACGGTTAGAGCACCGGACTCCAAATCCGGGGGTTGGGGGTTCGAATCCTCCCTGGCCTGCCATTTTATTGCCGAAATTTCATGAGAAAGGAGTTTGAAAAAAAGGTCACTGTCTTAAGGTCTGTAGGGAGGCCATTAAGTTGGTGGTTGCAAGGAAGGCAATTTTTACGTGAGGTAAGGGTTGAGTTGAGAAAGGTCACTTGGCCAAACAAAAGGGAAACTGTTGGTTCTACCATAGTAGTGATCTTGGTAGTGTTATTTATGAGTTTTTACTTTGGTATCATTGATTTAATCTTTGGTAGCATTATTGGAAAGATTTTGAAATAGAAATGGATTTTAAGTGGTACATAGTACATACCTATTCAGGCTTTGAGGAAAAGGTAAAGGCTCTGCTTGAGCAACGGATTAAAAGCGAGAATGAAGGCATGGAGCAATATTTTAAAGAGATTTTGATACCCACAGAGAGGGTCATTGAACTTATCAAAGGGGAAAAGACAATGTCTTCCCGTAAATTTTATCCAGGCTATGTACTGATTCATTGCTTAGATTTGCATATAGATGAACAGAAGGACAATGAGAAAACAAAGAAGCTTAAGAAGGCGATTTGGCATTTGGTAAGAAAAACACCTAAGGTCACGGGTTTTGTAGGTGGGCAAGACCCCATTCCCCTCCCAGAAGAAGAAGTAAATAAGATCAAGGAGAGGATGGAGGAGGGTGCGAAGAAACCTAGACCAAAATTTGTTTTCAGAACAGGAGATCACATTAAGATTGTAGATGGCCCTTTTACCGATTTTACGGGCCGCATAGATGAGATCTTTCCTGAAAGAGGGAAGGTACGTGTGCTTATTAGTATTTTTGGTAGAGAAACACCTGTAGAATTGGACACTATCCAGCTTTCCAAGATTTGAAAGGAGTCTTTTTATGGCTAAAAAGGTAGTTGTTACTGTTCGTTTGCAAATTCCCGGAGGTCAAGCGACTCCCTCACCCCCTGTAGGGCCAGCGCTGGGCCAACACGGTATAAATATTATGGAATTTTGCAAGGCCTTTAATGCCAAGACCAAAGGGCAAGAAGGGACTATTATTCCAGTAGTAATTACCATTTATTCAGACCGTTCATTTAGTTTTATTACAAAAACCCCACCTGCAGCAGTACTCCTTAAACAGGCAGTCAAAATTGTAAAAGGCTCAAGCAATGCCAAAAAGGAGTTTGTAGGTAGGCTGACCAGAAAACAGTTGGGAGAGATTGCCAAAAAGAAATGGCCTGACTTGACTTCCGCCACTTTTAAAGCGGCAGTTAAGACCATCGAGGGCACTGCCAAGAGTATGGGGATTGAGATCGTTGACTAAGGAGCTATTATGGGAAGGCGAGGGAAAAAATATATAGAGGAGGCAAGAAACAAGATTGAGGCAGGGAAGACCCATAGTATAACAGAAGGAATAAAATTGGCACTGGGCACAACCTATGTCCGTTTTGATGAGACAGTAGAGGTGGCTGTAAATTTAGGAATAGATCCAAAACATGCTGATCAGATGGTACGTGGGGCAGTAGTACTGCCTCATGGGATAGGAAAAGATGTAAAAGTATTGGCATTTGCTCAGGGAGAGAAGGAGAAGGAGGCTAAAGAAGCAGGGGCTGATTATGCAGGGGGGGAGGATTTGATCAAAAAGATAGAGGAAGGTTGGCTGGAATTTGACAGAGTGGTGGCTACTCCAGATATGATGAGTAAAGTGGGAAGAGTTGGGAAAATCTTAGGTCCTCGTAAACTTATGCCTAGCACCAAGACAGGAACAATTACATTTGATATAAAAAATGTCATAAAAGAGCTAAAAACGGGGAAAATAGATTTTCGCGCAGAAAAGTCTGGGATAATCCATGCCCCTATTGGTAAGGTTTCATTTGGCTATGAGAAGATTTTAGAAAATTTTAAGGCACTGATAGAGACCATCATTCATTTAAGACCTCAGGCAGCAAAGGGTACTTATTTAAAGGGGATAGCTATCTCCACAACTATGGGAGCAGGCATTAGGATAGATGCCAACTCTATTAGAGATGTTTTAAGCAAGAGTATATAGGAGGGATGTATTGGGTAGGATTGAGAAGGTAGCTATGATAAAAGAGCTGAGTGAGAAGTTAAAAAAGGCAGAGGCTACAATACTTACCGATTTTAAAGGCCTAAAGGTAGATGCCTTAACTTGTCTTAGGAAACAGTTACGTGAGAAGGATATGGAATATAAGGTGATAAAAAATACATTGGTCAAATTGGCACTTAAAGACACACCTTTTGAGCAGATTAAAGAAGAGGTCACAGGATCTAATGCTCTGGCTTTTTGCTATACAGACCCAGTAGCCTTGGCCCAGGTACTGATTGATTTTAGAAGAAAAAATGAACCCTTTAAGATAAAGAAAGGCATCCTGTCAGGAAAGGTCTTAGATGCAAATGAAATTGAGATACTAGCTCAATTACCCAGTAGGGAGATATTGCTGGCTCAACTTTTAGGGGTAATAGAGGCTGTGCCCGGGGATTTTGTAGGCCTGCTTTATAATATCTTAGCACAACTATTATATATTTTGAATGCCATAAATAAAAGTAAAGAATAAAAGGAGGTTCAAGAAGAATGGCTACACAGATTAAAAAGGAGGATGTGATAGAGTTTATCGCCAATATGACTGTTTTAGAGCTTTCCAATTTCGTTAAGGAGCTAGAAGAGAAGTTTGGGGTAAAGGCAGCAGCCCCAGTGATGGCCCACGCGCCTGTAGCACAGGCAGCCGAAGCAGCGCCTGTAGAGGAGAAAACAGAGTTTAATGTGGTACTGTCAAACATAGGTGAGAAGAAGATACAAGTAATTAAGGCAGTGAGGGCCATTACTGGATTGGGTTTAAAAGAGGCGAAGGAGTTAGTAGAGGGTGTCCCCAAGTCTATCAAAGAAGACATTTCTAAAGAAGAGGCAGAAAAGATTAAGAAACAATTGGAGGAGGCAGGGGCAACTGTAGAAATAAAGTGAATGCCTCTTAAATCACAAGAAAGGAGTAAAGATGACAGATTTAATTGATTTTAGGCGGCATTTTGGTCGCATTAAACAGGTTCTTGAGATTCCTTATCTTCTTGAATTGCAAAAGAGGTCTTATTCACAATTTTTGCAAAAGGATATACCCCCTGAAAGGCGAGAAAATATAGGGATACAAGGAGTATTTAAGGAAATTTTTCCTATTACAGATTTTACAGGGACTGCCTCTTTAGAATTTGTAAGATACGCCATTGGGGAACCCAGGTATAATGAGAAAGAATGCTTAGAAAGGGGCATGACTTATGAGGCCCCTGTGAGGCTTACAGTGCAACTTATGGTATATGATATAGATAAAGACACAGGAGCTAAAAGCATTCGAGATATTAAAGAACAAGAAGTTTATTTTGGCACTATTCCCCTAATGACTGACCGCGCTACATTTATCATTAATGGCACAGAGAGGGTGGTGGTAAGTCAATTACACCGTTCCCCTGGTATCTTTTTTGAACTAGATAAGACTATGCGTCGTGTTAAAGGCAAATTACTTTATACAGCCAGGGTCATCCCCTTAAGAGGTTCATGGATTGATTTTGAATTTGATAATAAAGCATGCCTCTATGTAAGGATAGACAGAAGGAGAAAATTTTTGGTTACCCTATTCCTCAGGGCATTAGGTTATAGTAATGAAGATGTATTAACCTATTTTTATCCTACCCAAAGGGTGAGGTTAAAGGAAGGCATCTTTTATATAGAGGCAATTCCTGAGCTTTTAATTGGGGTTAAACCGAGAGAGGATATACGGCATCCAAAAACTGGCAATGTTCTTATTCCTAAAGATACCCGGATCACCCGCCTTCACATAAAACAGCTAGAGAAGTTTGGACTTAAGGAGATCTCCATTACAGAAGAAGAATTAAAAAATAGAGTTTTGGCGAAAGACCTTAAAGATCAAGAGTCAGGTGAGTTGATTGCCTCATACAATGAAGAGATAAGTGATGAGGTTTTAGAGAGAATCAAAAAAAGAAAAATTATGGAATTTGAATTACTGTTTATTGACGAATACCACTACGATCACTCCCTAAGGGATACCTTGCTTGAAGACAGGAGCGAAGGTGGGGAAGATGCTATATTAGAAATTTATCGGAAATTAAGACCTACTAGCCCACCTACGTTAGAAATTGCACAGGAATTCTTACATAATTTATTCTTTAACCCAGAATATTATGACCTTTCAAAGGTTGGCCGATTTAAGCTCAATAACCGTTTAGGGTTAAATGTCCCACTTACCCATTGTGTGTTACGTAAAGAGGATATTTTAGCAGCAGTGAACAAACTACTTGAACTAAAGGCAAAACAGGGTCCTCCCGATGACATTGATCACCTGGGTAACCGCCGTGCCCGATCGGTAGGGGAGCTTTTGGAGAATCAGTATCGTATTGGCCTTGTACGTATGGAAAGGGTCATTAAGGAACACATGGCGCTCCAAGAGATAGAAACGCTCATGCCTTATGATTTAATAAATTCTAAGGCAGTCACTGCTGTGGTAATGGAATTTTTTGGGTCAAGCCAACTTTCTCAATTTATGGATCAGACAAACCCACTTTCAGAAGTGACCCATAAGCGCCGTCTTAGTGCATTAGGACCTGGAGGATTGAGTAGGGAAAGGGCAGGTTTTGAAGTAAGGGATGTACATCCTTCACATTATGGGCGTGTCTGTCCTATTGAAACACCAGAAGGCCCAAATATTGGTTTGATTGTATCCTTAAGTACTTATGCAAAGGTGAATGAATTTGGTTTTATTGAGACACCTTATCGGGTAGTGAAGGATGGGGTTGTTACTAATGAAATCAGATACCTTACTGCCCTAGAGGAAAGAGATTGCCCTATTGCTCAGGCCAATGCACCTATTGACAAAGATGGGCGTTTTATCAATGAGATGGTCTCTGCCAGGGTCTGGGGTGAGTTTACCATGGTCAAGGCCAGCGATGTTAAATATATGGATGTTTTTCCTACCCAATTGGTCAGTGTTTCTTCCTCTCTTATTCCATTTTTAGAACACGATGATGCTAATCGGGCATTAATGGGTTCAAATATGCAACGCCAAGCTGTGCCTTTATTGGCTCCAGAGAGACCATTGGTGGGTACAGGGATGGAAAAGATTGTGGCTAGGGATTGTGGTGTCAATATTACTGCAGAGGATGATGGGGTGGTAGAGTATGCAGATGCTTTACACATTGTGGTAAGGTATAACAATGATCAAAAGCCCTTGAGTGCTTTGGTAAAGGTCTATGAGTTAAATAAATTTCAAAGGAGCAATCAAAGTGCTTGTTTTAATCAGAGGCCTTTAGTAAAGGCCGGGCAAAGGGTATTTAAAGGGCAAGCGATAGCCGATGGAGCAGCTACAGATGAAGGGGAGATCTCTTTGGGTAGAAATGCATTAGTGGCATTTATGCCTTGGGAAGGATACAATTTTGAGGACGCTATCCTGGTTAGTGAACGTTTAGTGAGAGAGGATGTGTATACCTCTATTCACATAGAAGAATTTGAGATTATGGCTAGAGACACAAAGTTGGGTCCAGAGGAGATTACACGTGATATCCCAAATGTTAGTGAGGAGGCGCTGAAGGATTTAGATGAGAGCGGGGTCATTCGTATAGGGGCTGAGGTAAAACCAGGGGATGTCCTTGTAGGAAAGATTACGCCAAAGGGTGAGACCCAATCTTCGCCTGAAGAAAAACTGCTGCGGGCAATTTTTGGTGAAAAGGCTAGTGAGGTAAAGGATTCCTCTTTAAGGGTCCCCCATGGCATAGAGGGGATTGTCATTGATGCCAGGGTCTTTACCAGAAGAGGAGAAAAAAATAAGGATGAGAGAATTAAAATCATTGAGAAAAAGGAGATTGAAAAAATAGCTAGATGCAGGGATGCAGAGATAAATACCTTAAAGAAGATAATGGAAGAGAAGTTGGCAAAGTTATTAGTAGGCCAGCAGGTAGCAAAAGAAGTGCAAAGTATAGATGGTGAGATAGTTATAGCTAGAGGTGAAAAAATTAGTAGTGATATAATTTCGGCAGTCCCTATACACCGCTTAAAGTATATTAAACTTCTTGATGCTAAAGTCGAAACTGAGCTAGATTTCCTAATTAATAAATTCTTTGACGAAGTAGAGGCTACCCGCGCCCGCTATGATCAAAAGATTGATAAAATTAAACAAGGTGGTGAGCTTCCGGCGGGTGTGGTTAGGATGGTAAAGGTTTATGTGGCGATGAAGCGTAAACTTTCAGTAGGGGACAAAATGGCAGGACGCCATGGGAATAAGGGTGTGATATCTCGGATCTTGCCCATCGAAGACATGCCTTATCTTGAAGATGGTACCCCAATAGATATAGTGCTTAATCCACTGGGTGTGCCTTCACGGATGAACCTTGGACAAGTTTTAGAGACCCACTTAGGATGGGCATGCAAGGAGTTGGGAAAAAAGGTTAAGGAATTGGTAGAAACTATGCAAATTGAAACACTGCGAAGATACCTTAAGGAAATCTATGGTAAAGAGCAATATGATAAATACTTTGCCAGCCTGAGCCATGAAGCATTTCTTGAAAAGGTGGGTGCCTTAAAAAATGGTATCCTTGTATCTACTCCTGTGTTTGATGGGGCAAAAGAGAAGGAAATCAGGGCCTGGCTGAAGAAGGCAGGTTTATCGGAGACAGGAAGGTGCATACTTTATGATGGTCGAACAGGAGAGCCCTTTGATAACAAAGTAACAGTGGGTATAATGTACATCATGAAGCTGCATCACCTAGTGGATGATAAGATCCATGCCCGTTCAATTGGTCCTTACTCCCTAGTTACCCAACAGCCACTGGGAGGGAAGGCCCAATTTGGAGGGCAAAGATTTGGTGAAATGGAGGTTTGGGCATTAGAGGCATACGGAGCAGCTCATACATTGCAAGAAATGCTTACAGTAAAATCTGATGATGTAGCAGGGCGAACAAGGATGTATGAAAAAATAGTAAAGGGGGATAATACCTTAGAGGTTGGTCTGCCCGAATCTTTTAATGTATTGGTTAAAGAGCTTCAGGCCCTCGGTCTGAATGTAGAATTATTAACAGATAAAGGAGTAAAACAAAGATGAGTTTAGAGGACCTTTATAATCTTTTTAGTAAACCAATGGATCCGGCTGAGATTAAAGGAGTACGTATATCCTTGGCCTCTCCAGAAAAGATTAGGGAGTGGTCTTATGGGGAGGTTAAGAAGCCAGAAACCATTAACTACCGCACATTTAAACCAGAAAAAGATGGTTTATTCTGTGCAAAGATCTTCGGCCCCGTTAAAGATTATGAGTGCCTTTGTGGTAAATATAAAAGAATGAAGCATCGAGGCATTGTATGTGAAAGGTGTGGAGTAGAGGTAATTTCTTCTAAGGTGAGAAGGGAACGGATGGGCCATATTGAACTGGCCTGTCCAGTTACCCATATCTGGTTTGTGAAAAGTGTACCCAGTAAAATTGGAAATGTACTTGACCTAAGTGTGCGTGAGCTAGAGAAGATTATCTACTTTGAATCATATATGGTGATTGATCCAAAGGATACCCCCTTAAAGAGAGGTGAATTGCTTTCTGAGGATCAACTTCAGGGAGCACAGAACAAATTTGGTAATCAATTTAAAGCAGGCATAGGGGCAGAGGCCATTAGAGACTTGTTGAGAAATTTAGATTTGCAGGCCCTGTCAGAACAGGTGATGGGAGAGGTTAAGAATACCCGTTCTGAAGCTAAGAGAAAGAAGCTGACCAAGCGTTTGAGGATCATAAATGCCTTTTTGGACTCAAGGAACAGACCCGAATGGATGGTTTTAGGGGCAATTCCTGTACTTCCACCCGATCTACGCCCCTTGGTGCCTTTAGATGGTGGAAGATTTGCTACTTCTGACCTAAATGACCTTTATCGTAGGGTAATCAATCGCAACAACCGCCTCAAAAGGTTGATCGAGCTTGATGCCCCAGAGATTATCATTCGTAATGAAAAACGAATGCTCCAAGAGGCTGTTGATGTATTGTTTGAAAATGGGCGTAGAGGCCGCACAGTGACAGGTACTAATGGGAGACCACTAAAGTCTTTAAGCGATATGCTTAAGGGGAAACAGGGTAGATTCCGTCAAAATCTTTTGGGTAAAAGAGTAGATTACTCTGGGCGCTCAGTGATTGTAGTAGGGCCAGAGTTGAGACTTCATCAGTGTGGTTTACCTCAAAAGATGGCATTAGAGCTGTTTAAACCATTTATTTACCATCAGCTTGAGAAAAAGGGTTATGCCACTACTATTAAGAGTGCTAAGCAGATGGTAGAAAGAGAGACCTCAGAGGTATGGGATGCTTTAGAGGAAGTAGCTAAAGAACACCCAGTACTACTGAATCGTGCTCCTACCTTACATCGTTTAAGCATTCAAGCCTTTGAGCCAGTGTTGATAGAAGGCAAGGCCATTCAGCTTCATCCCCTAGTTTGTCCCCCATTTAATGCAGATTTTGATGGTGACCAAATGGCAGTTCATGTGCCCCTTTCTTTAGAGGCTCAAGCAGAGGCGCGTGTGCTTATGATGTCCACAAACAATATCCTTTCCCCTGCCCATGGAGGGCCTATTATTCTACCTGCTCAAGATATTGTCCTTGGCCTTTATTATATGACAAAGGAACATCCACAGGCAAAAGGTAAAGGAATGAAATTCTCTTCACCCGAAGAAGTAAGGATGGCCTATGATAGAGGTGTGGTAGACTTGCATAGTCCAATTGAAGTAAGAATAAACGGTAAATTGGTGGACACTACAGTAGGTCGTGTCTTACTTAAAGAGATTATTCCTGAACAGATTCCCTTTGAATTTATTAATAAAGTAATCCGAAAAAGGGATATAGCTGTTTTAGTAAACGAGTGTTATCGCAGGGCGGGTTTAAAGAGAACAGTAATTATGTGTGATAAGCTTAAGGATTTAGGGTTTGCCCAAGCTACGAAAGCAGGCATCTCCATTTCTATTTCCGATGTAAAGATTCCCAGAAGGAAGGAGGGTATACTAACTGAGGCAAGGAGGCAGGTGGAAAAGGTGCGGGGGCAGTACCGTAAGGGATTGATAACGGATGGCGAGCGCTATAACAAGATTATTGACATTTGGTCAAAGGTTACAGGGGAAGTAGCTGCAGAGATGATGAAGGAGCTCTCAGTGGAGGCGATAGAGACCAAAACAGGAGAAAAGCAAGAGATCTTGAGTTTTAATCCTGTATTTATGATGGCTGATTCAGGGGCAAGAGGCAGTAAGGATCAAATCCGACAATTAGCGGGGATGAGGGGACTTATGGCCAAACCTTCAGGTGAAATCATCGAGACACCTATTATTGCTAATTTTAGAGAAGGTCTTACTGTTTTGCAATATTTCATTTCCACCCATGGTGCCCGTAAGGGTTTAGCAGATACTGCTTTAAAGACAGCAAATGCTGGGTATCTGACCAGACGCCTAATAGATGTAGCCCATGAATGTGTAGTTAGAGAAGAGGATTGTGGGACTATTGATGGTATTGAAATTGAGCCTTTGATTGAGGCAGGAGAGGTCATTCAAACATTGGCTCAACGTATCTTAGGCAGGGTTGCCTTAGAGGACATTAAAGATCCTTATACTGGAGAGATAATTGTCCAGGCCAATGAAGAGATAGACGAGGAAAGAGCGCAGAAGATAGAAATGGCTGGAATAGAAAGGGTGAATATTCGTTCAGTGCTTAGTTGTCAGACAAAATGGGGTGTATGCACCAAGTGTTATGGGCGAGATCTAGCTAGAGGACAGTTAGTAAACATTGGAGAGGCAGTAGGCATCATTGCTGCCCAATCTATTGGAGAGCCAGGAACACAGCTTACTATGCGTACCTTTCATATTGGTGGCACCGCTCGCAGGGCGGTAGAGCAAACTGCCTTGATATCTAAGTATGCAGGGCAAATAAAATTTATCGATTTAAATACAGTGGAGACAAAGGAAGGCGATCTGGTGGTAATGAATCGAAATGGTGAGCTGGCCATTTTAGATAAAGGGCGTGAGCGGGAGAAGTATGGTATCATTTATGGCGCCCACCTAAAAGCAAGGGATGGAGAATATGTAAAATCAGGACAGCTCCTGGCTGAATGGGATCCTTATGCATTACCTATTTTAACGGAGATCTCTGGTGTAGTGAAATTTGAAGACATCGTTGAAGGTGCAACCATTCAGGAACAGGCTGACCCAGTAAGTGGTAAGGTGAGCAAGGTAGTGATGGAATTTAAAGGGACTTCTTATCAACCGCGGATTTCTATAATAAATAGGGACGGGTCTGCTTCATACTTTTTGCCAGTAGGCGCACTTATTGTAGTAAACGAAGAGGATAAGGTATTTGCTGGTGACCCTTTGGCAAAAATTTTTAGGGAAACCATGAAAACCAAGGATATCACCGGAGGATTGCCTCGGGTAGCAGACTTATTTGAGGTGAGAAAGCCCAAAGATTATGCTGTAATTACAGAGATAGATGGTTGGATCTCTTTTGGAAAAGATGAACGTGGTAAGAGAAGGATAGTTGTGGCACCTGAAGTAGGTGAAGCCAGGGAATATCTAGTTTCCCCAGGAATACATATTACAGTTCATGAAGGAGACTATGTAAAAGCAGGGGAATCCCTTACAGAAGGGCCCGTTGACCCCCAAGATCTTTTAAAAGTAAGGGGAATAAAGGAGTTGGCTAAATACCTACTTAATGAAATTCAGGAGGTTTATCGTCTTCAAGGTGTGAACATTAATGATAAACATGTTGAAGTGATTGTTAGACAGATGATGAAAAAGGTGCAGATTACGGACTCTGGAGATACACATTTTATTGTAGGGGAATTAGTAGAAAAATATGTTTTTGAGGAGGAAAATGAAGGTGTTTTGAAAGGGGACGGAAGGCCTGCTCAAGCAGAATCAATGCTTGTGGGGATAACAAAGGCCTCATTAGGTACAGAGAGCTTCATTTCTGCTGCCTCTTTTCAAGAGACTACCCGCGTACTTACAGATGCTACAGTGGGCGGAAAAATCGATTATTTAAGAGGTTTAAAAGAGAATGTGATTATTGGGAGACTTATTCCTGCTGGTACAGGTCTTGAGCTCTATCGTTCTGTAGAGATTGAATCTGAAGAGAAGCCTGTTTTGAAGGAAGTGGAGGCAGCAGCCGAATTGGCTTCTTGACAAAAGGGGTAAAAAGCTGTAGTTCCAAGTCGCTGTTAGCAAGTTTTATTTGAGGGAGGATAATGCCCACAATTAATCAATTGGTGAGAAAAGGAAGGGAAGTAGTAAAAGGGCGTAGTCCCACCCCTGCCCTTATGTGTTGTCCTCAAAGGCGTGGGGTGTGCATACGGGTCTATACTACAACACCAAAGAAGCCAAACTCCGCCTTAAGGAAGGTTTGCAGGGTGAGGCTTTCAAATGGAATGGAGGTAACTGTTTATATTCCTGGAATTGGTCATAATCTACAAGAACATTCTGTAGTTTTGGTGAGAGGTGGGCGTGTTAAGGATTTGCCAGGTATTCGTTATCAAGTGATTAGGGGGACATTGGATGCTGCAGGTGTACAAGACAGAAGGAAAAGCCGTTCAAGATATGGTGCAAAAAGGCCAAAATAAAGGGGTAAGCCATGGGAAGAAAAGAGTCCGCGCCTAAAAGGGAAATATTACCTGATCCCAAATATGGTAGCGTACTTGTAGCAAAATTTATTAATTGCTTAATGCATGATGGGAAAAAGAGTGTAGCAGAATCTATTCTTTATGATGCGTTGGATATAGTGGGTAAGAAGCTGCATAAGGATCCTTTAGAGGTATTTGAAAAGGCCATTGAGAATGTAAAGCCTGTTTTAGAGGTAAAATCCCGCAGAGTAGGGGGGGCTACCTATCAAGTGCCTGTGGAGGTAAGATCAAAGCGCAGGATTGGTTTAGCTGTGAAATGGATTATTCATTATGCCAAGGGGCGGTCTGAAAAAGGGATGGTGCTTAAATTGGCTAATGAAATTATAGATGCCCAGGGTAATAAAGGTGCTTCTATTAAGAAGAAAGAAGACACACATCGCATGGCTGAGGCCAATAGGGCCTTTGCCCATTATAGGTGGTAAGTATCTGCTCAAAATTCTGCAGAATTTTGAGCGGACAATGAAAAATGAAAATTGTAAAGTGCAAAATGCAAAATTATTTCCTTTGACCTAATCCCATCTTTTCATTTTGCATTTTTCATTTTGCAATGAATTAATCAAAATCCTGCGGATTTTGAGTAATTGAGGTGGTAAGATTGGGAAGGATTGTGCCTATTGAAAAAGTGAGAAACATTGGGTTTATGGCCCACATCGATGCCGGTAAGACCACTACAACTGAGCGGGTCTTATATTATACGGGTGTATCTTACCGTATGGGTGAGGTAGATGATGGTACAGCTACAATGGACTTTATGGAACAAGAGCAGGAGCGTGGTATTACTATCACCTCTGCCGCTACTACTTGCTTCTGGAGAGACTATCGCATTAATATTATTGATACCCCAGGACATGTAGACTTTACTGTGGAAGTGGAAAGGGCATTACGTGTTTTAGATGGCGCTATTGCCATTTTTTGTGCTGTAGGAGGTGTAGAGCCTCAATCAGAGACCGTCTGGAGGCAAGCAGATAGATATCGGGTGCCAAGGTTGGCATTTATTAATAAGATGGACCGAGTAGGGGCAGACCTTGAAGGATGTATAGAAATGATGATAGACCGCCTTAAGGCAAACCCCATAGTTATTCAAATCCCATTAGGGATTGAGCATCATTTTCGTGGAATAATTGATTTAATTAAAATGAAAGCCATTGTCTATGATGAAGAGACACTTGGTGCAAAATATAGGTATATGCATATTCCTGAAGAGTTTTTTAAAAAATCACAAGAATATAGACAAAGGATGCTTGAGACATTAGCAGATTTTGATGAAATAATTATGGAAAGATATGTTGAAGGTAAAGAGGTTAGTGAGCAACAAATTTATACTGCCTTAAGAAAAGCCACTATAAGTCTTAATTTAGTTCCTGTATTATGCGGGGCAGCCTTTAAAAATAAAGGCATTCAACAACTGCTGGATGCAGTTATAGATTATCTACCTTCACCAATAGATATACCACCAATAAAAGGGAAGAATCTGAAGGAGCTAGAAGAGACAAGGCCTACTTTAGATAATGCCCCTTTTACTGCCCTAGCCTTTAAACTAATGACAGATCCCTATGTGGGACATCTTAGCTTCTTACGCATTTATTCAGGCTCCTTGATGGCGGGCTCCACTGTGTTTAATGCAAGTAAAGGTATAAAGGAGAAGGTAGGAAGACTATTTAAAATGCATGCCAATAAGCGAGAAGAAGTCAGCGAGGTTTATGCAGGCGATATTGTGGCTGCAGTGGGTTTAAGAAGGGTTACTACAGGAGATACCCTTTGCGATGAAGGGGCACCTATTATTTTGGAGACTATGGAGGTACCAGAGCCAGTAATTTCTGTAGCCATTGAACCTAAGACCCAAGAGGACCAAGAAAGGTTGGGTAATGCTTTACACAAGATTGCATTAGAAGATCCATCCTTTAGAGTAGTTTACAATGGGGAGACAGGTCAGACCCTTGTTTCGGGTATGGGGGAGCTTCATTTAGAAATTATTGTAGATCGCCTTTTTAGAGAGTTTAGAGTTAAAGCAAATGCAGGTAGGCCTCAAGTGGCCTATCGTGAGACCATTGCCTGTAAAGCCAGAAGCGAAGGGCGTTTTATTAAACAAACAGGCGGACGTGGACAATATGGCCATGTGTGGTTAGAGTTGACCCCTCTATCTCGTGGAATGGGGTTTAGTTTTATAGACGCTACATCTGGTGGTGTAATCCCTAAGGAATATATGGGAGCTATAGAAAGGGGTGTTAAAGACGCTATGGAACAAGGGGTGGTAGCGGGTTATCCAGTAATAGATGTAGGGGTAAAGGTAGTAGATGGTTCTTATCATGAGGTAGATTCTTCGGATATAGCCTTTTCTATAGCTGCTTCCATGGCTTTTAAAGAGGGAATAAAAAAGGCAAAACCTATAATCTTAGAACCAACTATGTGTTTAGAGACAATTGTACCTGAGGCCTATTTAGGGGAGGTAATAGGAGATATTACAGCTAGGCGTGGGAAGATTGTAGGGGTTGAGACTAGAAAGAATGTTCAGATAGTAAAGGCCCGTGTGCCATTGGCAGAGATGTTTGGATATGCTACAATACTACGTTCTACCACCCAAGGTAGGGCTACTTATAGTATGCAGTTTTCCCATTATGAGTCTTTGCCTGTAAAATTGGCAGAGACATTAAGGGCAAAGAAAATAATACATTAAAAAGGAGGTTTTAAATGGCAAAACCAAAATTTGAGCGGAAAAAACCACATGTGAATGTGGGCACAATAGGTCATATAGACCATGGGAAGACTACACTTACTG
>LJNA01000016.1 GCA_001304365.1 Syntrophobacter sp. DG_60
CCCCTGAAGAGGTAGTAAAGGGGGCAATTGAGGCTGCTGAAGCATCTGATGTAAAGGTAATATTGGTAGGTAAGCAGGATTGCATTGAAAAAAACTTAAAAAAATATTCTATAGATAACCTATCTATACAGGTCCATCATGCTTCACAGGTAGTAAGTATGACCGATACCTCATTTGAGGCCATACGTCGTAAAAAGGATTCCTCTATTAAAGTAGCCTTAGACTTGGTCAAATCAGGAAAGGCCCATGCTGTATACAGTGCAGGTAATTCAAGCATCACTCTGGCTACCGCTATGTTTGTCTTAGGCCGATTGCCTCAAGTACAACGCCCTGCCCTAGCTGGAATCATTCCTACATTAAATGGTCGTTTTGTACTAATAGATGTGGGAGGCATAGTGGATTGCCATCCTTTTCATCTTGTACAATTTGCTATCATGGGGCATGTATTTGCCAAGTATATCCTAAATATTGAAAATCCGAAGTTAGGTACCTTAAATATTGGGAAGGAGACTATTAGAGGAAATGAGTTGGTTAAAAAGACATTTACATTTTTACAAAAAAGGGACCTTAACTTTATTGGAAATGTAGAAGGTGGAGATGTCTTACAAGGTAAGGCAGATGTAGTAATCTGCGATGGTTTTGTTGGAAATGTGGCCTTAAAGATGGGAGAGGGGATGGCAGAGGCATTTTTAACTATGATTAAGGAAGAGGTCAAAAAGAGCTTCTTGGCAAGAATAGGGGTAATCTTGATAAAAAGGTCATTGAAGAATGTATTTAAAAGATGGGATTATTCAGAGCATGGTGGTGCTCCCCTTTTAGGGGTAAATGGGATAGTAATTGTGGGACATGGACGTTCTAAAGCCAAGGCAGTAAAAAATGGCATCAGGATGGCTGATAAATTCGTTGCCCAAAAGATAAACCTGCATTTAGAAAAGGGATTAAAAGAATACGAGGTGCCTATGTTGGAAAAACGTTGGCACAGATTGGCAGAAAAAATAAAAGAAATAGTCTCTTAAGGAGTAAATATGATCTATCCTCTTACGGAAGAGCAACAAATGATTAAAGAAACTGCTAGGCGTTTGGCTGAGGAAAAGATAGTTCCTAGAAGGGCTGAATTAGATGAAAAAGATGAATTTCCTTGGGATATCTTAATGGATATGGCCAAGCTTGACCTATCTGGCATCTTCATTCCAGAGGCATATGGCGGTTTGGGGTTTGGGTGTTTTGAAAATGCATTGGCTGTTGAAGAGATAGCATGGGGTTGTGCCGGCGTAGCCACTACTTATGCAGCCAGTGGATTAGCGGCCTACCCTATTCTCTTATTTGGGAATGAAGAACAGAAAATGAAGTATTTATCAGAAATTGCCAAGGGGCATTTGGCTGCATTTGCCCTAAGTGAATCCCAAGCAGGTAGTGATGCCAGTGCTATTCAAACTACTGCTACTGCTGATGGTGATTATTATATACTTAATGGCATAAAGCAGTGGATTACAAGTGGCGGTGAGGCAGAGATTTATACAGTAATTGCTGTCACAGATAAGCAGAAGGGAACACGTGGAGTAAGTGCATTTATTGTGAAGAAAGAAGATCCTGGCCTTCATTTTGGAAAGAAGGAAAGAAAGATGGGGATACGTGCTTCTGCCACAAGGGGGCTTATATTTGAAGACTGCAGAATTCCTAAAGAAAGGCTTATTGGGCGGGAAGGTATGGGTTTTATTATTGCTATGAGAACTCTAGACGTCAGTCGGCCAGGTGTGGGTGCCTTAGGGGTAGGATTGGCTCAAGGGGCACTAGATGAAGCTGTGAAATACGCTAAACAGCGTTATCAGTTTGGTCAACCCATCATATCCTTTCAGGCAGTGGGGCACATGTTGGCAGAAATGGCTACCCAGATAGAAGCAGCACGTGCCTTGGTATATGCTGTTTGTCAACACATTGATGCAAAATCTAAGGATTTTTCTAAATATTCAGCTATGAGTAAACTTTTTGCCTCTGATATGGCCATGAAGGTGACCACAGATGCAGTACAGATATTGGGGGGGTATGGCTATACCAAGGATTATCCTGTAGAGAAAATGATGAGAGATGCAAAGATATTGCAAATTTATGAAGGTACCAATCAAATTCAGAGAAATATAATTGCTCAAGCATTAAACAAAGAATATGGGAAGGTTAAATGAAGTTTATAGTATGTTTGAAACAAGTGCCTGAAACAGAATCTGTAAAAATTGATGAGAAAACAGGCACATTGATGAGGACCGGTGTAAAGGGAATTACCAATCCTTATGACCTCTATGCCCTAGAGGCGGCTTTAAAGCTAAAAGAGGTATATGATGGAAAAATAATAGCAATCAGCATGGGGCCTCCTCAAGCAGAAGAAAGCCTCAGAGAAGCCATTTCTTATGGAGCAGATGAGGCCATTTTACTTAGTGACCGCCTATTTGCTGGAGCTGATACCTTAGCCACTAGCTATACCTTAGCCCAGGTAATTAGAAAAATAGGTAATTTTGATTTAGTCCTTTGTGGGAAAGAGGCTATAGATGGCAACACAGCCCAAGTAGGTCCACAATTAGCCCAAAGGTTATCACTGCCTTATGTTGCCTATGTGCGTAAAATAGGAATAGAAGAGGGGAAGATAATAGTAGAAAGAGCCTTAGAAGATGGCTCTCAGACACTAGTTTTACCTCTACCAGCTTTAGTAACCGTAGTTAAAGAAATTGGGGAGCCGAGGTTGCCTTCTATTCGCGGAAAGATGCAAGCAAAAAAAGCGCATATACCTATTTGGGAGGCAAAAGATATATCTGCAATACCAGAAAAGATAGGACTTACAGGCTCAGCCACACGGGTAATAAAGATATTCAGTCCGCCACTACGTGAGAAGCGGGGGATTATTAGCGGAACAGTGGAGGAGCAAGCAAAGAAGTTACTTAGCCATTTGCAAACGCAAGGGATTTTAAAGTCCGGTAACTGAGATGGATATTAAGATCGATTTAGAAAAATGTACAGGATGCGCAGAGTGTATTGAAGTTTGCCCATTTGAGGCACTGGTACTAGTGGATGGCAAACCTCAAGTAAACGAAGCTTGTACCATATGTGGAGCATGTGCAGAGGTGTGTGACGTTGGGGCCATCAGTCTACCAGAAATGCCTAAAATAAAAGTAGATAAAGGTAAGACAAAGGATGTTTGGGTTTGCGCAGAGCAGCGCGATGGGCAATTAGCCCAAGTAGTTTATGAACTTTTAGGAGAAGCTAGAAAATTGGCTGATGCACTACAGCAAAAAGTGATTGCCGTGTTGTTAGGATATCGGATCACTTCTCTTGCGCAAGAGCTTGTTAAATATGGAGCAGATAAGGTTTACATTATTGATCACCCCCTTTTAAAAGACTTCAATGAGTCTATTTATAGCAGTACCCTAATTAGTTTAATAAGAAAGAGCCAACCAGAAGTGCTTTTGGCAGGAGCAACTGCCAGAGGAAGGTCCGTAATGCCACAGATATCTGCTGCCTTAGAAACAGGGCTGACTGCAGATTGTACTGGTCTGGCAATAGATGAAAAGACGGGTTTACTTTTACAAACTCGCCCAGCTTTTGGAGGGAATATTATGGCTACTATCGCTTGTCCAGAGAAAAGACCACAAATGGCCACAGTTCGGCCCAATGTATTACCCAAGCCTCTGACTAATTCAGGACGTCAGGGTGAAATAGTAGATGTGCACTTCAATGAGGAGAACACTAAAAGCCATGTCCAAGTCATAAAATTTATCAAAGAAATAGAAGATAGTATAGATTTAGCAGAAGCAGATGTTATTGTAGCTGGTGGTCGCGGTTTGAAAGAGGCCAAAAATTTTAAATTGATTAAAGAATTGGCGAAGCTTTTAGGAGGAGCAGTAGGGGCTACAAGAGCCGTAGTAGATGCTGGCTGGGTACCTGCTAATTTCCAAGTTGGTCAGACAGGGAAAACTGTGAACCCTAAGCTCTATATTGCCTGCGGTATCTCTGGGGCCATCCAACACATAGTAGGTATGCAATCCTCAAAGGTAATTGTGGCCATTAATAATGACCCTAATGCCCCCATTTTTAATATTGCCACTTATGGTATTGTAGTGGACCTATTTGAGGTGATACCAGCTATGATTAAGGAAATAAAGAGGAGGCGAGAAATTCATTCATGAAGGATAGAATAGCTGTTGTTACTGGTGGTTCAAGGGGTATTGGACGCTGCATTGCCCTGTGCCTAGCACAAGAGGCAAAGGTTATCATCACTTGTGTAAAAAGATGGGAGGCAGCAGAGGCAACGGTTAAAGAAATTCAAAGTAAAGGCGGTGAGGCTTGGGCATACCAATTTGACGTATCCTCCTTTGGACAAACACAAGGTTTTTTTAAAGAAATTATTGCCAAATTTGGCAGAGTGGATTACCTCATTAATAATGCAGGCATTGCAAGAGATGGTCTAATCTTAAGGATGAAAGAGGAAGCTTGGGATGAAGTGTTAGCAGTAAATCTAAAAGGCACATTTAATTGCATTAAGGCAGTAGCAAGCATTATGATAAGGCAAGGCTATGGACGCATTGTAAATATTAGCTCAATAGTAGCCTTTATGGGTAATATAGGCCAGGCGAATTACGTATCTTCTAAGGCTGGAATAATAGGGTTAACTAAGGCAATGGCACGAGAACTAGCAACAAAAGGTATTACAGTAAATGCTGTGGCGCCTGGTTTTATTGAAACTGAAATGACAGCTAGCTTACCCGAGAAGGTAAAAGAATATATGCTTTCTCAAATTCCACTGGGTCATTTTGGCAAACCCGAAGATATAGCTGAGGTAGTAGCCTTTTTGTTGTCTGATAAGGCTAGATACATCACCGGTCAAGTAGTCCATGTAAATGGTGGGATGTATATGCAGTAATTTCAAAGGAGGTGAATGCCGTGGCATCTATTGAAGAAAAGGTAAGGGAAATCATTGCTAATCAGCTTGGTGTTGAACCAGCTGAAGTAGTGCCTGAGGCTTCTTTTGTAGATGATTTAGGAGCGGATTCTTTGGACTTGGTGGAGTTGGTTATGGCCATGGAGGAGGAATTCGGTGTTGAGGTGCCTGATGAAGAGGCAGAAAAAATGCGTACTGTTCAAGACACAATAAATTATCTTAGAGGCCATACTAAGGAGTCATAATGTGAGGAGAATAGTAATTACAGGTCTGGGTTTGGTCACCCCGGTAGGCATTGGTGTAAGGGAGAGTTGGGGGGCCATTTGCCAGGGACAATCAGGCATCACAGAAATTACCCGATTTGATGCATCTTCGTATAATAGCCAAATTGCAGGAGAAGTAAAGAATTTTCACCCTGAGGATTTTATTGCAAGAAAACATATTAAACATATGGATTTGTTTATTCAATATGCATTGGCTGCTTCACGGATGGCTATAGAGGATGCAAAACTTAATATTGATGAAAAAATGGCCCCTCATGTTGGGGTGATCATTGGGTGTGGTCTGGGGGGATTGCCAGGGATTGAGAAATATCATAAAATCCTGTTAGAATCAGGACCTAAGAAAGTCTCGCCATTTTTTATCCCTATGGTAATTGGCAATATGGCTTCAGGCTATGTTTCTATAGAGTTTGGTTTACGTGGGCCCAATTCATGTACTACAACTGCCTGTGCATCGGGTGCCCATGCCCTAGGAGAGGCATATTTATATATTAAATCAGGATTAGCCGATATTATCCTTGCAGGTGGGACAGAGTCAACCATTACTCCATTATGTATTGCTGGATTTGGTGCAACAAGGGCCCTTTCTACTAGAAATCATGAGCCAGAAAAGGCATCTCGCCCCTTTGATAGGGAGAGGGATGGCTTTATTGCTGCTGAAGGTGCAGGAGTGCTTATTTTAGAGGATTTAAATTGTGCATTAGAGAGAGGGGCAAAGATTTATGCAGAGTTAGTGGGATATGGTGCTAGTAGCGATGCCTATCACATTACTGCAACACCGCCTGAAGGGAATGGAGCTGCGTTGTGCATGCAAAAGGCCTTAGATAATGCAAATATTTTGTCTAATGAAGTGGATTATATCAATGCCCATGGTACATCTACTAAGTTAAACGATTTAACAGAAACTAAAGCTATAAAAACGGTATTCAAGGAACATGCCTATAAGTTATCTATTAGTTCTAACAAATCCATGATTGGGCACCTTTTGGGTGGGGCTGGGGCTGTAGAATCAGCATTTACTATCCTTAGTATCTATAACGGAATCATCCCCCCTACTATAAATTATGAGAATCCTGACCCCGAGTGTGACTTGGATTACACCCCAAATGTTGCTGAGAAAAAGGAAGTAAAATTAGCTATATGTAATTCTTTTGGATTTGGCGGGGCAAATGCCTCGCTTGTGTTTAAAAAATTTGAGGGTTAAGCAGTGTTAAAAGAAGGCCGCATTGTTATTGGCTCAGATCATGCAGGATATAAATTAAAAAAGGCCATCAAATCTTATTTAGAAGAACAAGGTATTCAAATAAAGGATATGGGCACAGATAGTGAGGAATCTGTAGATTATCCTTATTTTGGACGGGCAGTAGCTAAAGCCGTGGCCTCTGGGGAGTTTAAAAGGGGCATTTTAGTATGTGGCACAGGCATAGGTATGTCTATTGTGGCCAATCGCTTGCCGGGCATAAGGGCTGTTTTGTGTACTGACTCCTACTTAGCCAAAGCAAGCCGTATGCATAATGATGCCAATATCTTAGTATTAGGGGAAAGAGACATAGGCAGCGGAAGGGCCTTAGAAATTATTAAGGCATGGCTAGATACTCCCTTTAGTGGTGGCAGGCACAAAAGACGTGTAGACCAGATTGACAAAGAATATACAACTATTGATGATTATAGCACACTTAAGGGTTTTGATCCAGAAATTTATATGGCCTTAGAAGGCGAATGGGAAAGGCAGAGGTATAAACTACAGCTAATAGCTTCAGAAAATATTGCCAGCCCAAGGGTGCGTCAAGTTATGGCCAATGTGCTGACTCATAAATATGCTGAGGGTTATCCAGGGAGGCGTTACTATGGGGGCTGTGAATATGCCGATATTGCTGAAAATTTAGCTATTGAGCGGTTAAAGCAACTCTTTTCTGCGGAATATGCCAATGTCCAGCCCCACTCCGGCACACAGGCCAATATGGCTATCTATTTTAGTGTATTAAATCCTGGTGATACCATTATGGGCATGGATCTTGCCCATGGTGGACACCTAAGCCATGGAAGCCCTGTAAATTTTTCAGGGATGATGTATAAAGTGGTCTCCTACGGAGTTAATAGAGAAACAGAGACCATAGACTATGAAAAATTGGCTGATTTGGCTAGAAAGCATAGACCAAAGCTGATTATTGCAGGTGCTAGCGCCTACCCCAGGGTTATTGATTTTAAACGTTTTCTAGAAATTGCAGATGAAATAGGGGCCTATTTGGTGGCAGATATGGCCCACATTGCTGGATTAATCGCTGCTGGCATACACCCCTCCCCTATTCCTTATGCCCATTTTATTACCTCTACTACCCAAAAGACAATGCGTGGGCCCCGTGGTGGTTTTATATTGGCAAAAGAGGAATTTGCTAAAAAGTTAAATAAAATTATGTTTCCAGGCATTCAGGGCGGACCTTTAATGAATATTATCGCTGCTAAGGCGCTTGCCTTTAAAGAGGCATTGACAGAAAATTTTAAAGTATATCAAAAACAAATTGTCATAAATTCCCAAAAATTTGCATCTTTTATGGAAGAGGGCGGCTTCCGTATAGTCTCTGGAGGCACAGATAACCATTTATTTCTAATAGATTTAACCAATAAAGGCATTACTGGGAAGGAAGCGGAAAAGGCCTTAGACGAGGCAGGCATTACTGTAAATAAAAATGCTATTCCCTTTGATAAAAGGAGTCCTTTTATTACTAGTGGGATTCGTATTGGCACCCCAGTAATAACTACCCGAGGGATGAAAGAAGGAGAGATGGAAATCATTGCCCAATTTATTCTAGATGTGCTTAAGGATGTGAATAATCAGAAAACTATCAGAGAGGTGAGACAAGCAGTAAAGGAATTTTGTACCAAATTTCCTTTATTTGCCTGGGAGTAATGTAATTACTCAATATCCTGTGGATTTTGAGTAATTAATTGAAAAATGCAAAATCAAAGAAAAGATTAGGTCAAAGGAAATAATTTTGCACTTTGCACTTTGCAATATTCATTTTTCATTGTCTGGTCAAAATTCCACTGAATTTTGAGCAATTACGGAGTAATTAATGCCCCGCCCTTCATGGGATGAATATTTCCTATCTATTGCCCGATTGGTAGCAGGACGCTCTACTTGTTTGAGAAATAAGGTAGGGGCTGTGCTTGTAAAAGACAAACGCATTTTAACTACTGGTTACAATGGAGCCCCTTCTGGCTTAGACCATTGCTTAGATATAGGGTGCTTGCGGGAAAAATTGGGTATTCCTTCCGGAGAGCGTCATGAACTCTGTAGAGGACTCCATGCCGAGCAAAATGTCATTATTCAAGCTGCCTGTCATGGTATTTCTGTTAAAGGTGCCACTCTTTACTGCACCCACCATCCATGTATTATCTGCACTAAGATGCTAATCAACGCTGGAATAAAGACTATCTATTATGAGGTAGGTTATCCTGACACCTTGTCAGAACAGATGTTAAAAGAGGCCAAAATTACAGTAATTCATTCAATAGTGTAGGAATTTCCATTTTGGATGCAGATGAAAGCAGCATGGAGCATAATGCAACTATGTAGCAGTATGCAACAAATCGCATAAATGCTTATTGCCATTACGGTTGGGGATAGAAATCACTTTATAGTGTTGCATATTGCGAAAGATATCTCCCCCTAAGGAGCTTTCCTAGTTTAATCCCTGATTCTCTTTTTCCTTAATAATCAAGGGTATCCTCAAATATATCCAGAGATGGCATATTTATTGCGGTGAAACATTCATGCATGACCTTTGGTCACAGAGAAACATGAAAATATTAAATTAAAAAATGATAAATAACAAAGCTCAAATGTCAAATTCACCCCGTAGAGTACGTGCTAGTAAGCAGTTTGGTTACATTTTTTCATTGCAAGCTGCTTTTACAAATAGCATTGCCAGTTTGAAGTTACTCAACGGGGTAAAAGCCCAAAGTCCAAATGATAAAACAAAAACTTTGATATTTAAGCATTTGGGTTTCAATTGGCCTTTGGATTTCGAGATTTGGACTTTAAGAAATGAAATCCATGGCGTCAAGGAAGTATTTTATAGTTTCCTACGCAAGAACAAAGAAATGGCTGGGACTTGAATTTGATGATAGAATGGGTTAAAAGGAATTAGGATGTTTAAAATGCCCATATTGTCCAAGATACCATTAAAAAGACTTTTTACTCCTATTTCTCCAAGTTCTCTTTTTGCTAGAAAAAGGTCCCTTATGGGAATCGATCTTGGATCTCATACAGTAAAGTTTTTAGAGCTCAGTGACGAAAATTCGGAATTAATTAACTTTGGAACAACCGTTCTCCCTGAGGGGGCTGATCTAGAAGATATTAAAAAAGATGATTTAATTATTCCAGCTATTAAAAAATTAATAGAACAATTAAATATTAAAAAAACAGAAGTGGCTGTTTGCCTCTCTAGCCATCATGTAATTGTTAAGAAAATAGAAATTCCAGCAATGGGAAAAGAGGAATTAAATGATATTATCGCTGTTGAAGCCGAGCAGCACATACCTTACAACCTACAAGAAGTAAATCTGGATTATCAAATATTAAGAAAAACCTCAGAAGATAAAATGGAGATCCTTATTGCGGGAGCCAAAAAAGAGGTTGTAGAAAGGTATATAGCCTTATTTAGTGAGGCCGGATTAAAACCTCATGTAATTGATGTAGAAACTGCCGCATTAGTTAATGCCTATGAGACTTTTTACCCTGAGGAAGCCAGTGTTGTGGCTTTGATAGATATAGGGGCCAGTAAGATAAACATAGTCGTCTTAGAAAATGCCATCCCTATATTTAATACAGAGATACCTAGTGGAGGGAATTATTTGACGAGGCAGATCCAGCATAAGTTAAATATGAACTATACACAAGCAGAATCTCTTAAAATTGATGGTCCTTCAGATGAGACATTGACTCAACCCTTACAGGATATATTTACTTCTATAATTAATGAATGGCTGACAAAGATTAAAAAAACATTGGAGTTCTTTGAGGCAAATCAGCTTATGAAGATAGATAAGCTGATTTTAAGCGGCGGCTCATCTAGAATAAAAAACCTGGTTGAATTGTGCTCTGAAAGAATCCAAAAACCTGTAGACATTTTTAATCCCTTTAGGAAACTGAAATATTCTGTTGAAAAATTTGACCCTGCATATCTAGAATATTATATGTCCCAGATGCCCATTGCCTTAGGTTTGGCCTCGAGAAAAACAGGTGAAAAGAAATGATTAGGATCAATCTTATTCCCACAAAAGAAATAGAGTGGTTTGAAAATATCAAGAGAGAACTTACTATCCTGCTTTTATCTTGTATACTCATTTTCTCTGTAATCATATATTTTGCGGTAAATTTAAACAGCAAAATAAGAAATATAAAATCTCAATTAGAGGCTACCCAAATAGAGCTAAAAAAGTATGAAGGAATAGAAAAAAAATTAGCTCAGTTAGAAAAAGAAAAAAAGACTGTGGAGCAAAAATTAAAAATAGTTTCTAACTTAGGAAAACAACGGAACTATGTGATTTCCATACTTCAGGAATTAGTTGCTCGATTTCCTGTGAGGAACATGTGGTTTGAAGAGCTTACGTTAAACGGTACAAATTTAACTATAAAAGGAGTGGCTTTAGATAATGAAATTATTGCCGAATTCATGAGGAGACTTAAAAAAAGCACCTATTTTATACAAGTAGAATTAATTAAGACAGAAAAAAAACAAATTGAAGAGTTAAATTTGAAAAGTTTTACTTTAGAATGCAAATTAGAGATGTTTTCTTTTACTATTCAAGGTAACCTGGTAACTTGTTGACATGGTAACTTGTTGACATGGTAACTTTCTTTATGTTATGGTCAATTTATGAATCAGCTTAAAAAGAAAGGTCTAAAGAAGTTAACTACGGCTGATTTAACTAAAAGGTATAATGTTACAAGGCAAACTATATATAAATGGGTAAAAAGAGGGTTAATTCCACCATTTTTTGTAGAGAAGAAACTTCATGGTACATCTGTGCGGTTTTATTTTAAGCCCGACATAGAGGACTTTCTTGACTCCCTTGTTTTCAAAAAACGTTTGAAAATACCTCAAAAATAAAATGATAAAACTTTTCAGAAAATTAAACAGTATTCCTTTCTCTAAGCGTATATTAATATATGTTATTGTTCCTGCATTGAGTATAGCAATTTTTGTTAAATTTTTTTACTTACCTTCTAAGACAGAGATTAATCAACTGAAGAAGCAATTATTGGATGCTCAGGGTAAGTTAGAAAAGTTAAAGCAAGCTGAAAAAAGATTACACAAGTTAAATTTAGAACTGCAGGATATAAATAGAAAGTTCTTAGAGCTTACACAACTTTTACCAGATAAGAAGGAGATCCCAGACCTATTATCGGATGTTTCCGCATTGGGAAATAAATGTCACTTGGAATTTTTACTATTCCAACCAGAAAAAGAAAACCCTAAGGATTTTTATGCAGAAGTACCCATTACATTAGTTATACAAGGAAGATATGTTGATGCGGAAGATTTTTTAAGTAAGATAAGCGAATTGCCTAGAATTATAAACATACCTGGTCTAAAATTTGGCAGTCCTAAAATGAAAGAAGATACTGTAATTTTAAAAGCGGACGTGCAAATGGTGATTTATCGCTTTATCCCTAAAAAGGCAGGAGTACATGAAGGTAAGGAAGATAGGAAATGAGATTGGTATTTTGCTAATGTTTATTTTCTTAACTTGCGGTTTACTTAAGGCAGGCGAAGTTTCCCCTACCGCTATAGACCCGTTTAAACCTTTTATTAAAACAGGTAGACCTGAATCACTTGAGACACATTTACTCCCTATTCAGAGGGTAAAACTCTCTGAGCTTATATTAAAGGGTATAATTTATAATACAGAACACCCTTTGGCATTGGTCAATGATGCCTCTGGAAAAGCATACATCATAAAAGTGGGTGATCCTATTGGTCCTTTAGGCCATGTAAAATTTATCACTGAGAGTAAAGTAATCGTGGAAGAGATATATACTGATATATTTGAAGGCAAAAAAACGCGGATTGTAGAGTTAAGTCTACCTAAAAAGGAGGAAAGATAAATAATGAGAAAAAGCTCCATGCTTTTAATCATTATATTATTAACTCTGGCAAGCTATAATTTAAGCGCTGTTCAAAAGGCAAGCAAATTGTTAAGTATAACTACAGAAGAATCAGATTCACATTTTAAGCTGATTATCAATGCCGATGGTTTTATTAAAGATTATAAGGCATTTATCCTGTCTAAACCTGCTAGATTAGTTATAGATTTTCCATCACTTAAATGTAAAATTCCTGAAAAAATGGCATTAAATAGTCCTTTTTACCCGCAACTTAGATGCGGGACCAATAAAAATAGGCTGCGTTTAGTGATCGATTCAAAGTTCTCTAGTATTGAACCATATAAGATTGAAACTGAAAATGATAAGCTAATTGCAATTTTGCCTTTAAAAAAGACTGAGGCATCTGCTGGAGAAGTCAAGGCTATAGACTTTGAGCAATTGCCTAATAAAAAATGCCGCTTGGTGATTACTACTACCCAGAAAGTGCCTTATGATGTATTTTATGCTTCCTCTGAAAAGATCATTTTGAGACTTATCAACACAAAAATTCCTACCCGTCTTTTAAAGACATTGGATACTAGTCAATTTCCGTGCGGGATTAAAAAAGCGTTGCCTCTTAGAGACGGAGACGCAGTTTCTATGGAAATGCATGTAGAAAAGAATCTACCTTTTAAAATAGTCCAGACTACAGAGCACATATACCTTACCTTTGAATCCCCTTCTAGCTCAACTTCCAACATAGCTACCCATTTAGTTCCAAAGGAAACAAAATATAGGAATACCGTACTATCTACTCCTATAATCATCTTCCCAGGCACTCAACAAGTCTTTAAGGGTCGTCCTATTTCTATAGATTTCCAAGATGCGGATATACGTCAAGTATTAAGGATAATTGCTGAGGTAAGTAAGCTTAATATTGTAGTATCTGAGAAGGTTGCAGGCAAGGTGACATTGAGATTGGAGAAGGTGCCTTGGGATCAGGCCTTAGATATAATTTTACAGACCTATCAACTTGGGATGATCAAGAAGGGAAATGTGATAAGGATTGTACCTATTGAGCAATTAAAAAGAGAACAGCAAATGTTGATAGAAGCTCAAGAAACCTTACAAAAAAGGGAAAAGGTTGAGCCTTTAATTACTGAAGAAATCCAGGTAAATTATGGTAAGGGTGATGATTTTATAAAACAGATTGGGGAAATGAAGAGCGATCGTGGTAAGATTACTTATGATGAATTCACTAACCGTATTATCATGACTGATACATCTGACCGCATCAAAAAGGCCAGAGCTTTAATAAGAAGCTTGGATGCACCTCCTAGACAAGTAATGATTGAGGCCAGGATTGTGGAAGTAAATGTTGGTTTTGCACGTGAGTTAGGTGTCCAATGGGGAGGTGGCCTCGAAAGGCGGTCTAGTGTGAATTGGCAGAGTTTATATGGTGGAGTGGGAGCAACAGGTGCTGAGCCTGCTATAGGTGCTACTACCTCTACTTTAGGTGGTGAAGCCGGTATCCTTGGGGAAGAGATAACTAACTTTCCCTTAATAGTGAGCTTACCTCCTACTGCTGCTTATGGTGGAATAGGTTTTACTTTGGGAAGGCTTGGCAAGGCCACCAAACTAGGGTTAGACATAAAGCTACAGGCTTTGGAGGAGCTTGGGGTAGGGCATATCCTCTCTGCGCCTAAGGTAATTACTATGGATAATCAAGAGGCAGTGATTTCTCAAGGGGTAGAGATTCCTTATAGGACTGTCTCAGAATTGGGCACCAGAACCGAATTTAGAGAGGCAGTATTAAAGCTGACAGTAAAGCCACACATTACCCCTGATAAAAAGGTTAGGATGGAGCTTAAGGTCAGTAAAGATACACCAGGTACTATAGCGCCGGGTATGGATGCTATCCCTATAGAAAAAAAGGAATTAGAAACTAAGCTTTTGGTCAATGATGCCGAGACAGTAGTGATTGGTGGTGTTATTACAGAGGAAAAATATAGAACTGTGCAGAGGGTTCCATTCTTTTCCAGACTTCCTATATTGGGTCTATTATTTCAGAATAAAATCGTAAGTACCCGAAAAAGAGAGTTGATGATCTTTATCACCCCCACCCTTGTAGAGCAAAGGGTTTGAGAAATTGGAGTGCATCTATCAACCAAGGCCTGGGCGGCTGTTAAAAGTAGGATTTTTATTTTCTGGTGGAGCAAGCAGCTTAAAATCGGCTTTTAAAAGCTCAATACATGGAGTCAAATATGGGATTGCCTTTGCTTTAACAGATAATCAGAATGCAAGTGGCATAAAGTTTTGTCAAGAGGTAGGATTACCTCTAATTATTGCAGATTATAAGCAATTCTGTGAAAAACATCGTTTAAAACCAAGGGATTTAAGTCAAAGATCTACATA
>LJNA01000017.1 GCA_001304365.1 Syntrophobacter sp. DG_60
GCCTTTTTCAATCAAATTTTCTACTTTCTCTTTTGTTTTTTGGTAGGTTTCATAAAGCCCGTTTTCTTCTTTTGTCTCAAATAATTTAAGGCTAGGCAAGGTATAAACAGGCGTTTCAACAATTCGATACACCCTTTTATAGGCCATTACCAGAGGGGCAAAATCCTCTGTATCTTTAAATCTTTTTAGGGCCTCTGCCTTTTCAAAACAAGCTTGCACGTTTCCATCAAACACACTCAATACCGCATCAGCAATTTCAAATGGATATCCCTCATCTAAGAGCAAATAATGGAGGCGCTGTTTAAAGAAATAATCTATCTTCTCCCTTATTTCTGCAGAAAAACCATAGATATCCAGGCTCATCTCCATGAGTTTATCTAAGGGAAATGGATTTTTTTTTAAGATGCGTAAGATGCCAATCGACTGGCGCCTTAAGGCAAACGGGTCTGCTGTGCCAGTAGGGATTAAACCTATACCAAAATAGCCAACAATGCTATCTATCTTGTCAGCCAATGCTAAGGTGCTGCCGATTTTTGTTTCTGGTAATGCCCCACCTGCCGATGTGGGTAAATAGTGTTCAGAGATTGCTTTAGCTACCTCAGGGGTTTCTCCTTGCGCCCTTGCATATATTTCACCCATAATGCCTTGCAATTCTGGAAATTCGTTTACCATTTCAGTAGTTAAATCTGCCTTGCATAAAAAAGCTGCTTTTTCTAACTCATTTATTTTATCAGGACAAATCCTTTCTCCTAATGCCTTTGCCAATTTTTTAACCCTTTGGGTCTTCTCCCACACAGTTCCCAATTTTTCTTGAAATACAAGATCTTTAAGGGTTTTAACTCTTTTGTTTAATGGGGTCTTTAGGTCTTGTTGATAGAAAAATCTTGCATCTTCAAGCCTTGCCCTAAGCACCCTTTCAAGTCCAAGCCTTACAGGTTCTATATCCTTTATAGGCATATTGATCATTGCTAAAAAGTAAGGCAAAAGCTCCTTTTTTTCATTTATTACTGCAAAGTACCTTTGGTGGTGCTTCATCACTGTAATAAGGACAAATTCAGGTAGTTCTAAAAATTCCTTTTCAAATGCGCCCAAAATCGCAACGGGATATTCTATAAGAAAGTTTGTTTCGTTAAGCAGTGCCTCATCCTCTAATATATAGGCGTTTATATTTGTTGCTTCATTTTCTGCCTCTCTTTTGATCATCTTTTTTCTATCTTCTGGGTCAACAATGACGTATGCCTCTTTTAACTTAGCAATATATTCATCTGTATTTTTAATAGATAATGGCCCTTTTTTCAAAAAACGGTGTCCATATGTGCAATTTTTTGAAGAAATGCCATCGATTTCAAAGGGGACAACATTCTCACTTAATAATGCCAAAATCCAATGGATAGGTCTTACAAATCTAATCTTTGAATAGCCCCATCTCATAGTCTTTTTAAAAGGCAAAGATAGGATATAATAGGGCAACAATTCTTTTAGAACCTCCTCTGTTAGCTTTCCTTTTCTTCTATGCTCTATTGCCAGATATCTCCCCTTTGAGGTATCTATCACCTTTAAATCTTTCACATCTATTCCCTGCTTCTTTGCGAATCCCATAGCGGCCTTTGTGGGATTGCCTTTATCAAATGCCACATCATATGGGGGACCTAGTATTTGACTTACCTCATCAGGTTGCCTCTCGGCCATATCATAAACAAATACAATAAGTCGCCTGGAGGTAGCCATGGCCTTTATGGCCTTATAATTAAGCCCTACTTTGTTTAAGTGCTCTGCCATAAAGTCTTTTAAGGTATTTAGTATCTCAGGAAAGATGCTTGTGGGCAATTCCTCTGTTCCAATCTCTAACACTAGGTCTTTAGCCATTTTTTAGATATGCCTCAGCTACAGCCTTTGCCAGATTTCTTACCTTTAATATGTATTGTGCCCTTGATGTCTCACTAATTGCTCCCCTAGCATCCAAGAGATTGAATACATGAGAGCACTTTAGGCAATATTCATAGCTAGGGAGGACCAAGCCCTCTTTCAAAAGACGCATAGACTCCCTTTGGTATCTATCAAATAGTAGTATCAGCATTTTTATGTCTGCCTTATCAAAATTGTAAATAGAACCCTCTAATTCTCCCTTGTAGTGTATATCCCTATAACTTACACCTTCGCACCATTTGATATCAAACACATTTTCAACACCTTGTAGGTACATGGCAATTCTCTCTAAACCGTAAGTAATCTCTACAGAGATGGGGTCCAAATCAAGGCCTCCTGTCTGCTGAAAATATGTAAACTGAGTAATTTCCATCCCATCTAGCCATACCTCCCAGCCCAACCCCCAGGCTCCTAATGTAGGGGATGCCCAATCGTCTTCCACAAACCTGATGTCATGTGCATTTAATTCAATCCCTAATGCCTCTAAGCTCTTTAGGTAGATATCTTGAATATCTAGGGGAGATGGCTTGATTATTACCTGGAATTGGTAATAATATTGAAGGCGATTTGGATTTTCCCCATACCTGCCATCTGTAGGCCTTCTGACAGGCTGAACATAGGCCACACGCCAAGGTCTCTTTCCCAGTACTTGAAAGAATGTGGCTGGGTGAAACGTGCCTGCGCCAACCTCTATATCGTAGGGCTGGTAAATGATACATCCCTGCTCTGCCCAAAAGTTTGTTAATGAAAGAATAATTTCTTGAAAATACATAATTAGCTCATAGCTGATAGCTCATAGCAAGAAAAAGCTTCTACTATGAGCTATGAGCTCACTTCTGCGCGCAAATTAGCTTACTTCTGCCTGTGGCAGTAACCTCTTTTTCTACATGAGAAAAGATTTTCCTTAATTCATTTAATTCATTTTTTATGATATTTAGGCCTTCCCTTCCCATAGAGAATATTCTAATTCGGTATAAAAATCGAATAAATGCATTATCTGGCCTCTCATGTTCCATCATACAAAAGTGCCCATTTTCTTTAAGTATCCTTTTAATTTCAGCTAAGGCCCTTTTTCTGGTTCCGCCTGTAAGTTCATACATAGAATGGGAGCAAGCAATAACATCAAATATCCCCGCTTTAAATGGAAGAAACCCTGCATCCGCCATTATAAATTTAATATTTTTTTGTCTCAAAAGTTTTATCTTATTTCTCGCCTTAGTAAGCATTCCCTTTGAAAAATCAACCCCGATTACTAAACCCTTACCTGCATAGTTTGAAAGCACCAAGGCCAAGGAACCAGTGCCTGTACAAAGGTCTAATACAAGATCTTTACTCTGCACACCACTCTTCTTAGCTAAATAATGCCTTAGATATAGGCTTTTGTCCTGTGAATGAAGCCTAATGATTGAGTCATAAAAGTGGGAGAACAAATCATAGTATCTTCTGCGATATTTCCTCATAATCTCAATATTATGAATAAACCAGCCATCTTTCATTGTCAATATTGTTAGTCCTGTGAAAAAAATTTCTTGCTATTTTTGTTTAATAGTGTAAAATGGCTAAAAATCCGAGGATAAGATGTTTGAGAACTTAACTGAGAAGTTAAATGGTGTCTTTAAAAGGTTAAAAGGAAGAGGGAAATTAAATGAGGACAATATCAACCAGGCATTAAAAGAGATTAAACTAGCCCTACTTGAGGCAGATGTAAATTATAAAGTGGTGAAGGATTTTCTTGAATCAGTAAGGGAAAAGGCCCTTGGCCAAGAGGTAATGAGGAGTTTAACACCTGCTCAGCAGGTAATCAAGATCGTCCATCAGGAACTGGTAGCCATAATGGGGGGTGAATACTCTGAGATTAACCTAAAAGGGCCATTGCCTGTCCCTATTATGCTAGTGGGCCTTCAAGGCTCGGGTAAGACCACAACCTGTGCCAAATTGGCTCAATTCTTGAAGGGCAAAAAACACCACCGGCCATATCTAGTGCCTGCAGACATTTATCGACCTGCCGCTATCCTCCAATTAGAAAAATTGGGGCATCAGATTGGTCTAGATGTATACTCTCCTTTACCTACAGAAGGCCCTATAGATATCTGTGAAAAGGCCATAACCCAAGCTAAAAGAGATAGTTATGATACTGTAATTATTGATACAGCAGGTCGTTTACATATTAACGAAGAGATGATGGAAGAATTGTATATTATTAAGCAGAGGGTAAGGCCAAGGGAGATATTGTTAGTAGCTGATGCTATGACTGGCCAAGATGCTGTCAATGTGGCAAAAACCTTTGATGAAAAGCTTAATATTGACGGCGTTATTCTGACAAAAACTGAGGGAGATGCCCGTGGTGGTGCTGCCCTATCCATTAAGGCCGTTACCAAAAAACCCATTAAATTTATTGGAGTTGGAGAAAAAATAGATGCCTTAGAGGTCTTTCATCCTGAACGCATGGCTTCACGGATCTTGGGTATGGGGGATATCCTCTCCTTTGTTGAAAAGGCTCAAGAGGCCATTGATGTAGAGAGGGCAAAAGAGTTAGAAAAGAGATTGAGAAGAAGTGAATTTACATTAGAAGACTTTAAAGAACAATTGCGGCAAATTAGGAAGATGGGGCCTTTAGAAGAACTCTTGGGCATGATTCCTGGACTTAATCGATTAAAGCAATTTAAACACTTGAAAATTGATGAAAAGGAATTAATAAACATAGAAGCTGCTATTAATTCCATGACTGAGCAAGAGCGGCTTCATCCAGAGATTATTAATGGCAGCAGGAGGAGGAGGATTGCACGGGGCAGTGGAGTGAGTGTGCAACAAATAAATAGGCTTTTAAAGAACTATGCCCAGGCAAGAAAGATGATCAAAAGGCTTATGAAGCAGGGAAAGAGAAGTGGGCCTTTTAATTTTAGTGGATTTTCTGCCTGAGGAAAAGGAGGTGATGATAGGGTAAATGATTAAGATCCGGTTGGCGAGGATGGGAAGAAAGAAAAGGCCTTTTTATCGTGTGATAGTAGCAGACGCAAGGTCACCTAGGGATGGTAGGTCTTTGGAGGTAATTGGTACTTATAATCCGTTAGTGGACCCTATTGAGGTAAGGATTGATAAAGAGAAGTTAGATAAATGGGTGAGCAAAGGAGCAAAACCTACAAAAAGGTTAGAAGGGCTATTAAAGACACAGAAACTTCTATAACTAAATTGGAGGTTAAGAATGTTAAGAGAATTAGTAGAACAGATGGCAAAGTCTCTAGTAGACAATCCTGACGCAATTGACGTTAAAGAAATCGAAGGGGAACAAACCTCAGTAATTGAACTTAAAGTAGCCAAAGAGGACCTTGGAAAGGTGATTGGCAAACAGGGTCGCACTGCACGTGCAATGCGTACTATTTTGAACGCAGCATCTACCAAGGTGAGAAAACGGACTGTTTTAGAAATTATTGAATAACCCAAATGATGCAGGAGAGTGCCCTTCTCCTCATCGGTGAGGTAATTAAGGCCCATGGCATTAAAGGCCAGCTAAAGGCTCTATTTTACACATCAACTTTTTTAAAAACCACCTGGGTTTATTTGAAGCCCAAAGGTGGTTGTATGCAATTATACAGGATAGCTTTTATCAGGCCCTTAAAAGGGCATTATATTGTTGGACTAGAGGGTATTAGAAGTCTTGAGCAAGCCAAATCTCTTATAGGGGCAAGTGTATATTGCAAAAAAACAGATTTGCCTCCTTTGGATAAGGAGGAATATTATTGGTATCAAGTCATTGGCTTAGAGGTATATTTGGAAAGCGGGAAGTACTTGGGCAAAGTAGCCCATATATTTAATAAAGGCAGTAATGATGTCTTTGTGGTTAAAAGTAAGAATGAAGAATACCTTATTCCAGCCACCTTTGAAGTAATAAAGGCCTTTGATTGGGAAAGAGGGGTTTTATGGATTAACCCAATAGAGGGCCTATTGTGAAACACTTGTGACCTTCGGTCACAAAGAAGCATGAAAATAGTTAAATAGTTAAATCGAAAATTGGTTAAATCGTTAAATTCAAGAGGAAAGTGCTCAACCATGAACGGTTTTACTATTTAACGAATCAACGATTTGACTATTTATCAAGGGGTATTTTCAGGTGAAATTCACTTTTCTTACCTTATTTCCTGAGGTGTTTGATTCTCCTCTAAAGGCCAGCATTCTAGGCAGAGCCATTAAACAGGGGAAAATACATGTAGATGTTACTAATCTACGAGATTTTACTAAAGGGCGGCATAAGGTAGCTGATGATAAGCCCTATGGTGGTACTAAAGGGATGCTCATGAAGCCAGAGCCCATTATTGAGGCCATTAATTCTGTTAAACATGCATCCCCAGAAGTTTGGACTATTTTGCTTTCACCTTATGGTTTGACATTTAACCAAGAAATTGCCAAATCTTTGAGTAAAAAAGCTCATCTATTACTTATTTGTGGCCACTATGAAGGTGTGGATGAAAGGGTACGTTATTTTATAGATGAAGAACTTTCTCTAGGTGACTTTGTGCTAAGTGGAGGGGAAGTAGCAGCGTTGGCCATTATTGATGCCATAAGTAGATTGGTGCCTAATGTATTGGGAAGTTATTCTTCAGTGGAAGAGGAGTCCTTTTCAAATGGCCTTTTAGAATATCCACAGTATACTAGACCAAAGGTGTATAAAGGTTATAAAGTACCAGAAATATTGCTTTCTGGGCATCATCAGAAGATAAAGGAGTGGAGGAGGAGGCAGGCGTTATTGAGGACTTTGCTCCTTAGACCAGATTTATTGGAAAAGGCAAAATTAGAAAAAGAAGACATAAATTTTTTGATAGAAACCTGTAAGTCTCTAGAACAAAACTCGACTAAAAGAAGAGATTAATAGAGATTAAAAAAGACCGTTGAGTGGTTGAATAGTTAAATCGTATAATCGTTAAATTCAAGAGGAAATGTTCAACCATGAACGGTTTTACTATTTGACGAATTGACGAATTAACTGATGGGACAGATGGGCTATCCTCATGTTTATATTGGCCTAGTTCACTATCCAGTTTATAACAAAAGGCGAGAGACCATTGTAGCAGCAATTACCATGATAAATTTACATGACTTGGCTAGATTGGCAAAGACATATGAATTAGGTGGTTATTTTGTGATTAATCCCTTAGAAGATCAACATGAATTGGTTAAAAGATTTTCAAATCACTGGCTAAAAGGATATGGAGGGGTATATAATCCCAGAAGGAAAGAGCCTCTAAGGCTTATCCACACAGTATCTTCTTTAGATGAAGCCATTAAAAATATTGGCTCTCACTGGGGGAAATATCCTAAACTTTTTGGGACTACCGCTAGAGTTTATAAAAATGCCCTAGGTTATAGAGAGGCCCATGCATTGATCTCTCAAAAAGAAACACCATCTCTTATTTTATTTGGCACAGCCTGGGGGCTTGCAGATGAGTTGATAAATGAGTTAGACTATGTCCTTAAGCCCATTATGGGGTTAGGTGGTTATAACCACCTCTCGGTGAGGACAGCAGCAGCTATTGTCCTAGATCGTATTTTGGGAGGAGAAGATGGATCGTATTCAAATGATAGAAAAGGAAAAGATGAGGCTTGACCTGCCAGAGTTTGGCCCTGGTGATACAATAAAGGTATACAGCCGCATCTTAGAAGAGGAAAAGGAACGCATTCAGGTATTTCAGGGTGTAGTCATTCGCAAGAGAGGTTCTGGTACTTCTGCCAGCTTTACTGTAAGGAGAGTCTCTTATGGTGTAGGAGTAGAAAGGACTTTTCCTTTACATTCTCCTTTGATTGAGAAGATAGATGTAGTATCTCATGGAAAGGTGAGGCGTGCTAGGCTCTACTATCTGCGTAAACTAAGAGGGAAAACAGCGAGGGTGAAGGAAAAGAGACATTGATGTTGCTAAAAGCTGCTCTCGAAGAAAGGTTTTGGAAAAAAGGCCTTACGGTAGCAGGCATTGACGAGGCAGGTCGGGGTTGTTTAGCAGGGCCTGTAGTAGCTGCTGCTGTAATACTTAACCCTGCCCCGTGGAGTAAGTTCCACTACTCCACAGGACCTGGCCTGTTGGATAATAATGCTTATCTCACAGGATCTGGCGTAACCCTGGAAAGAGTAAATGATTCAAAAAAACTATCCCCTAAGGAGAGAGAAGAGTGCTTTGATGTTATCCAAAAACAGGCAAAAGCCATAGGCATTGGACTTTGTAGTGCAGAGGAAATCGATGCAACAAACATATTAAAGGCATCTCTTCTGGCAATGAAGCGGGCAGTAGAGGGCCTAAATATAACGCCAGATTATCTATTCGTCGATGGGCCTTATAGTATTGATTTACAGATCCCACAAGCTTGTATAAAAGGCGGGGATGGAAAGATTCTATCCATTGCAGCTGCATCTATTATAGCAAAGGTGATACGTGATCAGTTGATGCAAGACTACCACTTATTGTTTCCCATGTATGGATTTGAAAAAAATAAGGGCTATCCTACAAAAAGTCACAAACAGGCCCTTTCAAGGTTTGGGCCTTGTTATCTTCATCGTTTAAGCTTTAAACCCAAATTATGAAAGGGGAGGCGCCTATGATTACATACTATAGTTTTGGTCGCATGGAAATTAATGGTGATTCTTATAATGAAGACCTAATTATTAAAGAAAAACAGGTCTTTCCCCACTGGTGGAGAAAAAGGGGGCATAATATTGAGCTCTCTGATTTCGATCTAAAGAGGCAGCTTAGCCCAGATTTAGAAATAGTGGTAATTGGAACAGGATATCATGGATTAGTAAAATTAGAGTCCGATTTTAAGGAATATTTAGGGAAAAACAATATAAAATTAGAGGCATATCCTACATCAGAGGCCGTAAATGTCTATAATAAATACCTAGGTGAAGGGAAGAAGGTATTGGGTGCATTCCACCTTACCTGTTAGCCCTTAGACCTCTTATCTAAAAAATTCGTGCCAATACATTTGTTGTCTTGTGCCATATAAAATGATTTAAAATGGCCCTTAAGAAAAGCTTTTTTATTGCTTGGAAGGAAACAAATCCTATTTCTTTCCTAGGGCCTGAGATTGCTTTGTGGCTGCCTCAACCGCTGAGACAAGTGCACCTTTAACTCTAGCCACCTCCAAGGCATGGAGGCCAAAAATGGTAGTACCACCAGGGGAGGCCACCTTTTCTTTTAGTATGGCAGGGTGCTCACCTGTTTCCTTAAGCAGTTTTCCTGTGCCAAAAACCGTTTGGATGGCCAATTTTAATGCAACTTCTCTGGTAAGCCCCATCTTTACACCACCATCTACTAGTCCCTCTATAAATAGACAGATATAGGCAGGCCCACTCCCACTTAGGCCAGTAACGGCATCCATCATCTTCTCAGGCAATACCAATGTTTCTCCAATGCCCCTAAACAATGCCTCAGCCATTTCTAAATGCCCATCAGTGGCATAAGGGCCTTTAGAAATTGCACTCATAGAGGCTAGGGCCAGGGCAGCAGTATTAGGCATTACTCTAATAGTGGGTATCTTCTTAGCCAAACACTGTTTTAAAAAGGCCGTAGTTATACCAGCAGCAATAGAAATAATTAATGTTTCATCCCTTAATGCATCCCTAAATTCAGAGATAGCAGTCTTTATATCCTGGGGCTTTACAGCCAGTATTATTATATCAGACTGGCTGACCATTTCAGCATTGTCCTTAAATGCCTTAATACTGTAAGTCCTTTTTAAATAATCAAGCCTTTCAGAGCGAATATCAGAGACAAATAGCCGATCCGAACTGCAAATTTTAGATAAAATCAGCCCCTTTATAAGGGCCTCGGCCATATTCCCACCACCTACCAATCCTATATTTTTCCCTTTAAGCATTTTCTCTCCCTTTTAGCCAAATTTCATATATAGGAATAATATATTTTTCATCACCACCCTTAAGGCCAACCTCCTTTTTAGAGATAAAAAAATCCTTTTCTAATTCGTTAAAAAATCCCTCTGCCCTTATCTTTCTATTTTTTGCCAAATAGATTAGGCCATCTTCCTTTAAGTGGTTTTTGAAAAAATTAATTAGGGGGATGTAGCTATCTTCTTTATAGAGTACCTCTGATGCAAATATTAGGTCATATCTGTGATTTAGATTGTCCTTAGTGAAATCCAATTTTTTAATATTTACATTCAGCCCATTTTTAATGGCACTTATCTTTGCAAAGAGCAAAGCATTTTTATCAATATCTGTAATTGTAACTTTATAGCCAAATGCAGCGGCAAATAAGCCTGCTACACCAATACCCGCCCCTATCTCTAAACATTCGCTAGATTTATGAGGTTGCCTCTTAGAAACTAAATAAGCCAATACAATAGAGCCTTCCCAAATCTTTGCCCAGTAAGGGAGTTCAATCTTATTAGATTCAGTTATTTTTTCAATGTATTCTTTCATATTGGTAATTTGCAAAAATTTTAACTCCTTATCAGCTATTTTTATTGTGTCAAAGTAGGTCTTAAATTGCCTATTTACCTTGGCCAGCAGTTTGGTTAATTCATCCATACCGCAGATTATAATACCCAACAGTTTAATGTCAAATTTGGACAGGATTTGATTTTCTAGTTTAAATTTTTCAAGATCAATCTTTTTTTTCACCAGATAACTTCCACCTTATACTGGGCAATTTGTGTATCAGCGGTCAAAAAATAGGCAAGCCTTCCAACCGGGCCTGGGCAATAAGCATACGGTCATATGGTCAAAAAGGTTTCGATGATAATTAGGAAGAGTGTAAATATATAAACGCTCTTTTATCTATTGAGAGAGCTTAAATTGATAGATGTAAATTGGGTCATTATAGGGGGAGGCGGCATAAATTATCTTTTCTGGCTGCCAATCAGGGATAGGGAAATTGCAGCTTACTACAGAAGTGCCTGGTCTTAGCTCTTTTTCCAATTTTTCCTTTAATCTTCTCATGACATCAGGAAATAGATAGCAAAAGACAAGGTCTGCATTAGAGACCCTCTTATGCCAAAAATTGGCAAACATTATATTTACTTGAGTTTGACTAAAAACATTATAGATCTTGGCCAAAAAATAGGCCCATGGATTTATTTCAAAGCCAATGCCTCTCACATTGTATCTCTTTACTATTGCCCTTAGGAAACGGCCATCTCCACAGCCCAAATCATACACTATTTGGTTGGATTCCAATGCAATGTTTTCTAAAATCTTTTTTATCATAGAGGGGTGGGTTCTGGTAAAGATTGCACCGCCTGTAACAGGCACAGAAATTGAGGTGAAAAGAACAAATAGGCCTTTTATAATGATGATAAGTAAGACGACAAGAATGAAAAACTTCACTTTTTCTTTAAGTTAAGACAATCGGCAATGGCCTTACTCATCTTTAAGACAAATTCTTTAAATTCTTCAGATGATAGTGGTTTTTCATCAGGGAAATGGGCAATATCTTTTGGCCGAATGGGCCTTGGTTCATTTATCAGTTCTTCTCTGGCTTTTACCTCATATTGGGGTGGAAAGTTATCTTCAAAGTACATTTTCTGGAAGCTAATAAACTTAAGCATATGGGCTGTAGCATTTAAAATGACCTCTTCATTTTTCCTTATTATACCTTTGTCTAATGCATTAACTAATCCGGCTAGGGATTCACCTCCCTGTGTACAGACAATGTGCCCATTTCTGTTGGCAATGAGCATCCAGTCCATAATCTGCTGTTCCGCAACCTCTACTACAAATACCCTTTTTTCTTTAGCCAAATCATTATATTTCTCTACAAGTTGCATTACCCTTGGCATAGAAACAGGGTTTCCAATCATGGCTGCCTGTGCACAACTGGGCCTTACCTTTATGGGTTTAAACACCCGCCTCTTTGGATCGGGTTCTAAATAGTAAAGATAAACAGGATTTGCATGATCGGATTGAACACCAATTATCTTTGGCAAGTTATCAATAATACCTGTTTGGTAAAAGTTTATAAATCCGCTAATAATGGCTGTAATATTTCCTGCATTCCCTATAGGGACAATGACTGCCTTATTTTCTAAATCATAGTCAAACCACTGGGCAATCTCATATGAATAGGACTCTTGTCCCTTAATACGCCAGGGATTTTTTGAATTTAAAAGGACTACTTGGTAGTTATCAGCCAGATTTTCCACTATCTTCATACAATCATCAAATACACCAGGTATCTCAAATACATATGCCCCATGGCCTAGTGGCTGGGAAAGCTGTTCTGCGGTGACTTTCCCTTGAGGGAGTAGTACTGCAGGCTTTACCTTTCCCCTAAGGGCCGATGCATATAGGGCAACTGAGGCAGATGTGTCTCCGGTAGAGGCACATATGGCCAAAACATCCTCTAGTCCTTTTTCTCTTATCAGATAATTGACATAGCTTAATGCACAGGCCATTCCCCTGTCCTTAAAAGAAGCACTGGGATTAAGACCTTCATATTTAAAGTAGAAGCGAGACCCCACTAACCTTTTTAGGTAATCATTCGACTCTACTATAGGTGTGTGCCCTTCTCCCAAATAGATAATATCTTCTAAAGGCACATTAGGGGCAATAAATTCATGAAATAAGAATATCCCTTTTAAGGAAGGATTGTTAAGCATCTTTCTGTAATCAAATACCCTTTTCCACGTATCCCCTGGTATCTCTTTAAGACGGTCAAACTGCTTATCCAGAATCATAAATATTCCTTTACAATTAGGGCAAGTATAGAGGAATTCAGATATAGGATACTCCTTCCCACAGCTAAGGCAACGATAGGCCAACTTTCCCCCTGTCTTAGGCAAAAGGTAGGGGGTTATCTTTTTTGGAAAATTACTTAATTGCATTGCTCTTTGCTTTCCCTACTATTGTACCATGTATGAGAGGCCTGTTTAAAATGTTCATCTATACGTGGTCTTATTATCGTTTAATAAATTTGTTTACCATAATATCTAAAAACTTTCAATTAAAATTGGGATTTTTTTTTCTGATTGTCCCATTTATAGGCTCTTGCATCATAGCCAAGAGAACATGAAAGTTGACGGAGAACTATTTTTATGTTAATGGTTAAAGTGAGCGCCCGTAGCTCAGTGGATAGAGCGCCGGACTTCGAATCCGTAGGCCGCAGGTTCAAGTCCTGCCGGGCGTGCCAAGGGGCCGTTAGCTCAATTGGTAGAGCAACGGACTCTTAATCCGTAGGTTGAAGGTTCGAGTCCTTCACGGCCCACCAGTCCTCTTCAGCTAGAAAAACCTGTTAGTTAGCTCACTTGTGAAGCAAAGGCCAATATAACTAGAGTGTGACCTGGGGTGGTGATGTCAGTTTGGGTGTAACCATAGTGTAACTTCAGGCCATATCTTCCTTGCATAGCATGTATGTTTCTTGAAGCTACTGAGTGGGAAATAGATGCCTGAGAAAAACTTTCACGGAAAAAACCAAAAACCAAAGCCACGGGACTACCACCTCTACCTCCCTCTTAACATGACCTGTTCGGACAATTTTTAATTTTTCACTTGTTAGACATGCCTAATTCTACTTTTATTCGGATTCTGTCCAAAGTAAATCATCTCACGGGCAAAAGTCTTGTTTCCTTAACCACTCGTTTAATTATGACAATTGTGCGCCACGAAGTTGCACAAGAGATGAGGGTAGGCCCCTCGGAGCCGGTCTGCAGGGGCAGGCTCCAAACCACCTTAAGCTGCGCTGGTTAAATGCCAGGGTAGTGAGCGTTAAGGAAAAGGCGTGGAAGGACCGCGTCAGGTGAGGGTCAAGAAGACGAGCGCAAGCGAACCACTGATGAAGTGCCGAAAGATCTTCCGATGACGTCAAAACTGGGGGGTAATTGTTAACCCAGGATAAGCTCAAAGGGAGCCTGCTTACTGCTTGGGCGGCGTCCGGCATTAAGGTGGCGTGACCTTGACTCAGGCCCTTGTGTAGAACGTGGGAACTCTTCATGTGATGTTAAGAGAAAACCCTATAAGTGGAAGCCCCACGAAAGGGGAAAGTATCGATGCACATGAAGGGGGCGGATCATCCTGTATTAGTGAGGAAGTCCTTGTAATGAGGATGGAGCGAAGGGGATGAGTCAGCTCAAAGAGAGAATGGGCCAACCAGAGAATTGGGAGGAGTTCTATCTCTCTGCGTCGGCTTGAAACCAAGAGGTTTCAAGAGAATGGCTGTTACGAGCCGGATGAGCCGAGAGGTTCACGTCCGGTTCTGTGAGGGCGTGGGGGTGAGATTCCCCTGCGCTACTCGACTTTGGGTTAAATATTGCATCTAAAACTGACCGACTTAAAAAACGCTTGTAAATAAAATTGAAATGCCTACTACAGGTAGAACCTTTACATTCTGAAAGTTTCCTACAAAACGGTAGAAAAACAGCGAAGAAATACGAGGCGCAAATTAGGAATAGCTAATAAGATGTTAACTTAGCTTCCTTTTTTACACACATTCTGATGCTCACTTGGCATGAATGAGTATAAATAGTACTCATTATGTACTCAATAAATACTCGTTGCCCCGAGGCTTAAAATGTGGTAGGGTGCCTTGCCCGGGGGCGTGGCGTACAAAACAAGGGTCGGCCAACGGGCGGAACTAATGAATTAACACTTTAAAGGAAGGAGGTGAATAAGAAATGAGAAAAGGACACATTGTATTTCTAATCGTAGCGGCAATGCTGACTTTGGGCTTTTTTGTCAGCGAT